>JAPJRE010000208.1 GCA_030824725.1 Sphingomonas sp. | reverse complement strand
CGCCCCGGCTGCCCCCGCCGCCGCCGCTCCGGCCGCCAGCGCAGCCCCGGCTGCCGCGCCCGTCGCGAGCACCGAGACCAAGGCCGTGTGGTACGACGACTCGATCCCGCACGAGGAAGAGAAGCTCTCGAACATCCGCAAGACGATCGCGCGTCGCCTCACCGAGTCGAAGCAGACCGTGCCCCACATCTACCTCACGGTGGACATCCGCCTCGACGCGCTGCTCAAGCTGCGCGGCGAGCTCAACAAAGCGCTCGAAGCGCGCGGCGTGAAGCTGTCGGTCAACGATCTGCTGATCAAGGCGCTGGGCGTGGCGCTGGCGCGTACGCCCAAGTGCAACGTCACCTACACGGGTGAGAAGCTGATCAAGTACAGCCGCGCCGACGTGTCGGTCGCGGTGTCGACCCCGACCGGCCTGATCACCCCGATCATCAAGGACGCGGCGAACAAGAGCGTCTCGGCGATCGCGACCGAGATGAAGGACCTCGCCGCCCGCGCCCGCGAGGGCAAGCTGCAGCCGCACGAATATCAGGGCGGCACCGCCAGCCTGTCCAACATGGGCATGTACGGCATCAAGCAGTTCGAAGCGGTGATCAATCCGCCCCAGGGCATGATCATGGCGATCGGCGCGGGCGAGAAGCGCCCCTACATCATCGACGACGCGCTCGGCGTGGCGACGGTGATGAGCGCCACCGGCAGCTTCGACCATCGCGCCATCGACGGTGCCGACGGGGCCGAGATGATGAAGATCTTCAAGGAACTCGTCGAAGCCCCGATGGGCATGATCGCCTGATCGGAGCCGGGCGGTGCGCGTGCTGATCGAGGTTCTCCACATCGTCGCGGGGCTGCTCGCGGCGGTGGTGATCGCGTCGCTCGCCGCCTGGTCCTATCGCCGCGCCACCAACGACATCTGGCTGGTCGCCTATGTCGCGATGGTCGCGGTGGTGGCGATGGGCGTCGGCCCGCTGCGGCGGGCCTATGCCGCGGATCGCCAGTCTTTGGATCGCAACAGGGAGGAGCCGCACCATGATTGACCAGCAGGGCGGCCCGCCCGATCGCCAGCCCGCGATCCGCGTGACGACGATGCCGGCGGATACCAATCCCTATGGCGACATCTTCGGCGGCTGGCTGATGAGCCAGATGGACATGGCGGCGGGGCTGTTCGCCTCGCGCTATTCGCGCGGACGGGCGGTCACGGTGGCGGTGGAAGGGATGAAGTTCCACTCCCCCGTCGCGGTGGGCGACGAGGTCTCGGTCTATGCCGAGCTGGTCAAGGTCGGCCGCACGTCGATGACCATCGAGGTCCAGGCCTGGCGCCGCGGCCGGCATGTCGAGGAAAGCTGCCTCGTCACCCAGGCGCATTTCGTGTTCGTCGCGGTCGACGCCGACAAGCGCCCGCGGCCGGTGGAACAGATCGCGTAACCCACCCGCGGAAGCCGGGCGGCCCATGCAATTCGCCGGCTCCGCATTATGTACTCCCCAGCCCTCCCCTGCCGATGGGAAGGGAGCAGAAGGAAGCAAGTCTTGGCTGAATCCTACGACGTCATCGTTCTCGGCTCGGGCCCCGGCGGCTATGTCGCGGCGATCCGGGCGGCCCAGCTGGGCCTGAAGACCGCCATTGTCGAGCGCGAGCTGCTCGGCGGCATCTGCCTCAACTGGGGCTGCATCCCCACCAAGGCGCTGCTGCGCTCGGCGGAAATCTTCCACTATATGCAGCACGCCAAGGATTACGGCCTGATCGCCAACCAGATCAGCGCCGATCTGGACGCGGTGGTGAAGCGCTCGCGCGGCGTCGCCAAGCAGCTCAATCAGGGCGTCACGCACCTGATGAAGAAGAACAAGATCGCGGTGCACATGGGCACCGGCGTGCTCACCGCGAAGGGCAAGCTGACCGTCACCGCGGCGGACGGCAAGAAGACCGACCTCGAAGCGAAGAACATCATCGTCGCGACCGGCGCCCGCGCCCGCGACCTGCCCTTCGCCAAGGCCGATGGCAAGCGCATCTGGACCTATCGCCACGCGATGACCCCCACCGAGATGCCGACCAAGCTGCTGGTCATCGGCTCGGGCGCGATCGGCGTGGAGTTCGCCAGCTTCTACAACGACATGGGCGCCAAGGTGACGATCGTCGAGATGCTCGACCGGATCGTGCCGGTGGAGGACAAGGACATCTCCGCGCATCTGGAGAAGGCGTTCAAGAAGCAGGGGATGACCATCCTCACCCAGACCGGCGTCGAGAAGCTCGACGTGACGGCGAGCGGCGTCAAGGCGTCGATCAAGGGCAAGGACGGCAAGGTCACCGTCGAGGAGTTCAGCCACGTCATCGTCGCGATCGGCATCGTGCCGAACACCGAGAATATCGGCCTGGAAACACTGGGCGTGAAGACCGAGCGCGGCCATATCGTGACGGACGGCGCCTGCCGCACCAATGTCGAGGGCCTGTGGGCGATCGGCGACGTCACCGCGCCGCCTTGGCTCGCGCACAAGGCCAGCCATGAAGGCGTGATCGCGGCCGAGGCGATCAACGGCGGCCACCCCCACGCGATGGACCCGCGCAACATCCCGGGCTGCACCTATTGCCACCCGCAGATCGCCAGCGTCGGCCTCACCGAAGCCAAGGCCAAGGAAGCGGGCTACGAGGTCAAGGTCGGCAATTTCCCGTTCATCGGCAACGGCAAGGCGATCGCGCTCGGCGAGCCGGAAGGCTTTGTGAAGACGGTGTTCGACGCCAAGACCGGCGAGCTGCTCGGCGCCCACATGATCGGCGCGGAAGTGACCGAGATGATCCAGGGCTACACGATCGGCAAGACCGGCGAGCTGACCGAGGCCGAGCTGATGGAAACGGTGTTCCCGCATCCGACGATCAGCGAGACGATGCACGAATCCGTGCTCGGCGCCTATGGCCGCATGCTGCACATGTGATCGACCTTCGGCGGGGGACGAACGCCCCCGCCCCCCCCTGCGGCGGATGCCACGCGGCGGCAGGCGGATCGTTCCGCCTGCCGCTTTCGCATGCGGCGATGCTGGTCTAGACCGGACGCCCCGTCCCTCCGGAGCCCAGGTCGCCCCCGCCCGATGTCCAGAAGCTCTTCGCGTTCCTCCTTCGGCACGTCCCGGCGCGGCCGCGCCCTGCAACGGAAGCCCGTCGGCGCACGGCGAAGGGCGATTTCCGCGGCGATCGTGGCGGCGCTGCTCGCGGCGGTCTCGATCGGCTTCTTCTGGCCCGGCATCGCCAGTTATGACAGCGTCGTGCAATATCAGCAGGTGCTGAGCGGGCGGTTCGACGACTGGCACCCGCCGGCGATGGCGCGGCTTTGGGCGCTGTTCCATGGACTGGGCTGGCGCGGACAGGCGCCGTTGTTCGTGCTGCAGATCCTGCTCTACTGGGCCGGGCTGGCGCTGTTCGCCGGCGCCCTCGCCCGGCGCGGCCAGGCGATCGCGGGGCTGGTGGTGCTGCTGCTCGGCCTGTGGCCGCCGATCCTCGGCTGGCAGATCGCGGTGCTGAAGGACGGGCAGGTGACCGGCGCGCTGGCCGCCGCGGCGGGGATCGCCGCCTGGTGGCGGCTCGACGATCGCCGCCTGCCGCTCTGGGCCGCCGCGCTGGTGCTCCTGTTGCTCGGCTATGCCACGGTCGTGCGGTTCAACGCCGCCTTCGCCACCGTGCCGCTGGCCCTAGGGCTGCTCGGCGGGCTGCGCTGGGACCGGCCGCTGTTCCACGCCGTGCTCGTGCTGGCAGGGGTGGTGGCGCTGATCGGCGTCCTCACGCCGATCAACCAGCGCCTGTTCGCCGCCCGCCCGAGCGGCGTCGAGCGCTCGCTGCCGCTGTTCGACCTGGCCGGCATCGCCCATCATGCCGGGCCGCAGGCGGTGCCGCAGGTGCCCGCGGCGATGTGGCGACGTGCCGAGGCGCGCGGCTGCCTCACCCCCATCCTGTGGGACCCGATCGGCGACGCCAATGCCTGTGGCTATATTCTCGATACGCTGCAGCGCGCCGCACCGGGCAAGAAGCTGCGCGATGCCTGGATCGAGGCGATTGCCACCCACCCGCTGGCCTATGCCAGCCACCGCATCGCGCACTGGAACAGCGAGATGCGGCTGTGGATGCCCAAGACGATGCCTGGCACCGGCCCCCTCGCCGGATCCGAGCCCAACCGGCTGGGCCTGGCCTCGCCGAAGAAGCGGATCCTGGGCTTCCAGAAGCTCGGCTACGCGCTGGCGAGCAGTACGGCGGGTGCCCCGATCCTGTGGCTGGCGGTGGCGCTGGGCGTGCTGTTCTGCACCTGGCCGGCGCGCGACGGCGCGGGCGGCGTGGCGGTGACGCTGGCACTCTCGGCCATCCTGACCGAACTTGCCTTCGGCGTGGTCGGGGTCGCCTCGGACTATCGCTACCATAGCTGGGCGATGCTCGCCGCCGGCCTCGCCCTGCTCACCGCCACCGGCACCCGCATCGCCCCGCAACGCGTGCTGGTCGCACTGGCAGGCGTGGTGATCGTGGCGGCGGTCGTGACCCTGGCCCGCTGGACGCTGCCCCCCGCGCTGCCGCCGCTCTGATCTTTCGACTCTTTTGTCGGAGTAGAATTGATGGCATGGTCCTCGCCAGAACATCACAGGGAGGATCCATGCTTCGAAAGGCACTGCTCGCAGGCACCGCGCTGCTGCTCGTCTCCACGCCGGCGCTGGCACAGAATGCGCCGGTAGCCGTCACCGTCGACGCCGCCGCCAGGCCCGGGCCGGTGATCGACCGGCACATCTTCGGCCAGTTCGCCGAGCATCTGGGCAGCGGCATCTATGGCGGCATCTGGGTCGGCAAGGATTCGCCCATCCCCAACACCCGCGGCATCCGCAAGGACGTGGTCGCAGCGCTCCGCGCGATCAAGGTACCGGTGGTGCGCTGGCCGGGCGGCTGCTTTGCCGACGAATATCACTGGCGCGACGGCGTCGGCCCGCAGGACAAGCGCCGCAGCAGCGTCAACACCAACTGGGGCGGCGCGGGCGAGCCCAACAGCTTCGGCACCGACGAGTTCATGGACTTTGCCGATCAGGTCGGCGCCGAGGCCTATGTCTCGGTCAATGTCGGCTCGGGCACGATCCAGGAAGCCGCCGACTGGCTCGCCTATATGACCGCTGATCCCTCCACCACCGCTGGCAAGGAGCGCGCGGCCAACGGGCATGTCGCGCCGTACAAGGTCAAGTGGCTGGGCCTCGGCAACGAGAGCTGGGGCTGCGGCGGGTCGATGCGGCCCGACCATTATGTCGACCTGATGAAGCGCTTCGCCCGCTTCACCCATAATCTCGATCCGGTACAGGGCGAGAAGGGCGTGGAGCCGATGCAGCGCATCGCCGTCGGGCCCAACGATGCGGACACCACCTACACCGAAGCGGTGATGGCGGCGTGGAAGGGGCATGACTGGGCGTGGAACATCGAAGGCCTGTCGATGCACGCCTATACCACCGGCGGCTGGCCGCCCTCCTATCCGAGCGTGGGCTTCGACGAGACCGGCTATGCCAAGCTGGTCAAGGCAGCACTGGCGATGGACGGGATGATCGCCAAGCATGCGGCGATCATGGACAAGTACGACCCCGACAAGAAGGTGCCGCTGATCGTCGACGAATGGGGCGTGTGGCTCGCGCCGCTGCCGGGCAGCAACCCGGGCTTCCTCTACCAGCAGAACTCGCTGCGCGACGCGATCATCGCCGCGCTGCACTTCAACATCTTCGCGCGCCATGCCGATCGGGTGCGGATGACCAACATCGCCCAGATGATCAACGTGCTCCAGGCGATGATCCTCACCGACAAGGAGAAGATGGTCCTCACGCCGACCTATCACGTGTTCCGCATGTATGTGCCATTCCAGGATGCGCAGGCGGTGCCGGTGTCGTTCGACGCGGGGACCTACACCCAGGGCGGTGTGACGATGCCGCGCGTCGATGCGATTGCCGCGCGCGGCAAGGACGGGAAGCTGTGGCTGGCGGTGACCAACCTCGATGCGGGCAAGCCGGCGCGGGTGGCCGTGAAGTTCGCGGGGGTGACGGCGAAAAGCGCGTCCGGCGAAGTGCTGACCGCCGCCAAGGTCGATGCGGTCAACAGCTTCGAGGCCCCCAGCGCGGTGGTGCCCAAGCCGATCCGCGGTACGGTAGCCAAGGGCGGGGTCACGCTGGACCTGCCGGCCAAGTCGGTCGCGGTCGTTCAGTTGGCGGAATAGGCGGAACGCGTTGGACGGCCGGATGCCCCTAGACGGACATCCCGGCCGTCCCTCCTCTCAACCGTGCTGCTAGCGGATGCGTGGTGTCGACCGGCGCGACGCGCGCAACGCGCCGCCCAGCAGCCCCATGCCGGCGATCATCATGGCCCAGCTGGCGGGTTCGGGCACGCCGGACGGCACGGTCGGCGTGACCGCCTTCACCCAGCCCGAATAGAAGACGTTGCCGCTTCCCGTTGCAACGATCGTCAAGACGGCCGGCTGGTACTGACGCGGATACTCGAAATCCACAGGAGACCAGAGGCTGCCCTTCGCGACAAGCTTCAGGCTTCCTGAGTCCTCGTTGTCGTCGCGCGTCACGGACGTGATGGATTCAAGCCTGAACGCCAACCAATAGTTGAAGTTCAGAAACGTATAGTCCGGATAGGAAACGGAAAAGCTGGGCAGATTGCCGACGCTCCCGCAACTTCCCATACAATTCACTTGGAAAAAACCGCCCTTGGGGGTCGGGCTGGTCGCCGAGATGATGCGGCCGGGCCCGGTGCCGGAAAATCCATCCGTAAACTCCAGGCCGGTGGCATCCCATATATCGGTCGCGCCGATCGCTTTCATGGTGCCCGTGAAGTAGATTTCACCCACCAGGTCGACGCTCGCATGCGCAGGGACAGCAGCCAGCATTGCCGCCGCCACACTTGTGATCGCTAGTTTCATGGACCCCCTCCAATCAAACCAGATCAACGTCGAGTCCAATATCGACGACATGCAAACCATATCACAATCTCCAATATGGAGCAAAAGCGCCCGCATGCCGATCGCCAGACCTAAATCATGACTACATTTATT
>JAPJRE010000207.1 GCA_030824725.1 Sphingomonas sp. | reverse complement strand
TCCCCCGACCCCTCCCGCAAGCGGGAGGGGAGCGCATGCTGCTAGCCCTTCGCCCGTGCCGCCGCGCGCGCGATCGCGACGCACTCCACTTCCGCCAGCAACTCCCCCGCGCTGCCCGAGCTCATCATCGCCCGCTCGGCCGTCCGCACCCGCTCGATCGCCCGCGCGATCTGCGGCGCGGACCAGCGGCGGAGTGCGCGGCCGGTGGCGGGGCGCTCCTTGAAGAACACGCGGTGGCGTTCCATCACGTCGTCGACGCTGGCGCCCTGGTCCATCTCGGCGCGCAGTTCGGCCAACGTCATCAGCCGGCGGACCAGCTGGCGCATCAGCGGAATCGCCGTGCCGCCGCCTTCGCCCAGCTTGGCCAACTCCTCGCCGACTTCGGCCACGCGCCCGTCGAGCACCGCCTCGATCGCGCCGAACAGCTCGCCTTCGCCGAGGTCCGCCCCGATCGCGTCGAGCGCTGCGCCATCGGCATCGCGGGGATGTTCATGGTCGGCGTCGAGGAACAGCGCCAGCTTTTCGATCTCGCGGGTGAGGATCGCGCGGTCGCCATTGGCCGCCGCCGCCATCCGGTGCGGCACGTCGCCGGTGAGCCGCAGGCCATGCTCGCGGGCGATCGTGCCCGCCAGCTGCGCCGCGCCCGCGCCTTCGGGGACATAGCAGGCAAAGGCCATCGCCGTGGGCGCGGCGATCGCCGCCTTGACCAGCTTGCCGCTGGTCTTGAGATTGGGGCCGATCGCCACCACCGGATTGCCCGCGCGCTCGGCGCCGAGCAGCAGCGCGATCGCCTCGGCCGCGCCTTCCTCGATATTGGAAACCCGGATGTAGCGTGGCCCCCCGAACAGCGAGAGCGACGCTGCCTCGTCCGCCAGCAGCCCGGGCTGGTCGCGCAGCATCTTCATGTCGATGTCGATGCGCTCGACGTCCGGCCCCAGCGCCTTGCCGAGCCGCTGCGCGAGATCGGCGGCACCCGCTTCGTCGGGGCCGTGGAGCAGATAGAGCCGGGTATCGGGCCTGGGCGAATCTACCGCCGCGCGGATCTGGCCCGCATTGGCCTTCACTTGGGCCGCGCGCCGCCTTCGCGGACCGTCCGCGCCAGACGCGCGACGATCTGGTCGGCGACGATGCCCGAGAGCCGCTCCAGCGCCGACTTCTCGGCGGCGATCGTGGCATATTCGGAGCCGACCACGTCGATGCCCGCATCCGACCCGGCGGTGGCATCGAGCACCACCTGGCCATTGCGGAGGTCGATCAGCTGGTAGCGCGCGCGCAGTGTCCGCCGCTCGCGCGAGACCGAGTCGTCGCGTCGCACGCCCAGGCCGATGATCTGGTCGTCGAGCTTCACTTCGAGACGGTACGCCGCCGCACCGCCGTTGTTCGCCAGCCGGTCCTTGAGCGCGTTGGACACCAGCCAGCCCGACTGGCCCTGGATCGGCGCGACCTCGATCGCCGACAGCGTCGTCGCGACCGCGCCGCCGCTGCCCCCCTGGTACATCGGATGCAGCCCGCACGCGGAGAGCGCGAAGGCGAGGGGGGCGAGCAGGGCGACGGTCTTGTTCATGCGACGATGTTCACCAATCGATCGGGCACCACGATGATCTTGCGCGGCGCGTTGCCTTCGAGCAGCCGAACGATCTTGTCCGACGCAAGTGCCGCGGCTTCCACGACGTCCTTCGCCGCACCCTTCGGCATCACCAGCGTGTCGCGCAGCTTGCCGTTGACCTGCACCGCGATCGTCACTTCGTCGTCGACCAGCAGCGCCGGATCGACCGCCGGCCATGCGGCATCGGCGATCATGCCGGTCTCGCCCATCGCGGCCCAGGCCTCTTCGGCGATGTGCGGCACCATCGGCGCCACGACGCGGACCAGCGCGCGGATCGCGGCGGTGCGCGAGGCGGAGGGCTTGGCCTTCTCGATCGCCGCGGTCAGCTCGTAGAGCTTGGCGACGGCCTTGTTGAAGGTCAGCGCCTCGATGTCCTCGGCGACGCCCGCGATGGTGCGGTGGAGCTTGCGGTCGAGATCCTTGTCCTCGCCCTCCGCTGCTTCCAGGCCATCGAACAGGCGCCACAGCCGGTTGACGAAGCGCCAGGCGCCCTCGATGCCGCTCTCGCTCCATTCGAGGTCGCGCTCGGGCGGGCTGTCGGAGAGCACGAACCAGCGGGTCGCGTCCGCGCCATACTGGTCGACGATCTCGGTCGGATCGACGGTGTTCTTCTTCGACTTCGACATCTTCTCAACGCGGCCGACGATCACCTCGGCGCCGGTGTCGGTCAGATAGGCGGAGCCATCGGCGCGGAACGAGACCTGGGTCGGCTCGAAATACACCTTTCGCTCCAGCCCCTCATGCTCTTCGAGCTGATAATAGCTGGCGTGGGTGACCATGCCTTGCGTGAACAGCCCCGCGAACGGCTCGGCCACGTCGATGCGGTCGATATGGCGCAGCGCGCGGGTGAAGAAGCGCGCGTAGAGCAGGTGCAGGATCGCATGCTCGACGCCACCGATATACTGGCCAACCGGCAGCCACTGCTCGGCCACCGCCTTGTCGAACGGCCTGTCCGCAGGCTGGCTGGCGAAGCGCAGGAAATACCAGCTCGAATCGACGAAGGTATCGAGCGTGTCGGTCTCGCGCCGCGCGGGCTTGCCGCATTTGGGGCAGTCGACATGCTTCCAGGTCGGGTGGCGATCCAGCGGATTGCCGGGGACGTCGAACGAGACGTCCTCGGGCAGCGTGACCGGCAGCTGGTCCTTGGGCACGCCGACGGGCCCGCAATCCTCGCAATGGATGATCGGGATCGGGGTGCCCCAATAACGCTGGCGGCTGACGCCCCAGTCGCGCAGGCGCCACACGGTGCTGCCGGTGCCCCAATTGCCTTCCTCGGCGCGGCGGATCACCTCGCGCTTGGCGTCGACCACGTCGAGGCCGTCGAGGAAGTGCGAGTTCACCAGCGTGCCGGGGCCGGTATAGGCCTCGGTGTCGTCGAACGCAGGCGCGGTCTTGTCGCCTTCGGAGACAACGCGACGGATCGGCAGCGCGTACTTGGTCGCGAATTCGAAGTCGCGCTGATCATGCGCCGGCACGCCGAACACGGCGCCGGTGCCGTAATCCATCAGCACGAAGTTCGCGATATAGACCGGCACCTGCCAGTTTGCGTCGAACGGATGCTGCGCGGTCAGCCCGGTGTTCCAGCCGAGCTTTTCCTGCGTCTCCAGCTCGGCCGCGGTCGTGCCGCCCTGCTTGCAGCGCTCGATGAACGCCTGCACTTCCGCGTTTCCGGCCGCGAGCTGTTGCGCGATCGGATGGTCCGCCGCGATCGCGACGAAGCTCGCGCCGAAGATGGTGTCCGGCCGCGTGGTGTAGACGGTCAGCCCTTCGCCGTTCGACAGGCTCCAGGTAAACTGCAGGCCTTCCGACTTGCCGATCCAGTTTTCCTGCATCAGCTTCACCTTGTCCGGCCAATGCTCAAGGCCCTTCAGCCCTTCGAGCAGGTCGTCGGCGAAATCGGTGATCTTGAGGAACCACTGGTTGAGCTTGCGCCGCTCGACCAGCGCGCCCGAGCGCCAGCCGCGCCCGTCGATCACCTGCTCGTTGGCGAGCACGGTCATGTCGACCGGGTCCCAGTTGACCGCGCTTTCCTTGCGGTAGACCAGCCCGGCTTCGTACAGGTCGAGGAACAGCGCCTGTTCCTGGCCGTAATAGGCAGGCTCGCAGGTGGCGATCTCGCGCGTCCAGTCGAGCGCGAAGCCGAGGCGCTTGAGCTGCGCCTTCATCGTCGCGATGTTCTGGCGGGTCCAGGCACCGGGATGGACCTTCTTTTCCATCGCGGCATTTTCGGCCGGCATGCCGAAGGCGTCCCAGCCCATTGGATGGAGCACTTCCATGCCCTTCATCCGGCGGAAGCGCGCCAGCACGTCGCCCATCGTGTAGTTGCGCACATGGCCCATATGGATGCGCCCCGAGGGATAGGGGAACATCTCGAGCACATAGGACTTGGGCTTGGGCGAATCATCGCGGGCGGCGAAGGTGCGGTTTTCCTCCCACGCCTTCTGCCACGCCGCGTCCGCCTTCAAGGGATTGAAGCGTGACGCCATTATGGGATTCCGATTAGTTGGCGACGGCCGCGCGGCGCAGGTCGCGGGCACGGGTCAGGATGATGTCCTCGAGCTTCTGGACGGTGGCGGCCTGTACGGGTGCGGAGACCCAGGCGCCGCTGCGATTGACTTCGCGCAGCGCCGCGACCCGCAGCGCATCGGCGCGCAGATCCTGGTCGAGCACGGTCACCGTCACCTTCATCCGCTCGGTGGGCACGTTGGGATTCACATACCAGTCGGTGACGATCACGCCGCCGTTCGAATCAGTCTGGAGCAGCGGCATGAAGCTCAGCGTGTCCAGCGTGGCGCGCCACAGATAGGCGTTGACGCCGATCGTCGTCACCTTCGATGCCGCCAGGTCCGCGTTCACGCCCTTCTTGTTGTGGCTGCAGGCGGAGGCGGAAACAGCGAGCGACCCCAGGATCGCAAAGCGCAACAGGCGGTTCATGGACGTCGTACTTCCTACCGGCAAGGGAATGAGTGCCCGCATCTATAGGGCGGGATGTGGCGGGAGCAAGGCCGACGCGCTGGTATCCGATTGGTCGCAGGTGGTACGATTCTGTGGGTTGCGTGCAACACTCCGGGAAAATTGCTGCCACCGGTGGAACGTCGCTTTGATTCCATGGTAGGGACAACCATCAGAGAGGTATGCAAATGCGCTTGGTACGTTGGATGTCGGGACTTGGGCTGGGGGCGCTCTGCGCCGCCGGGCTCCTCGTCGCGCCCACGCTCCAGGCGCAGGAACGAGACCGCGCACTGAAGGCGGCCGTTCGCCCCGCACCTGTGGCGCTGCAGGGCGCCGGCGGGTTCACCCCTGCTTCCGCCGATCCCAAGCTTGCCGCCGTGCTGGCGCGCAGCGGGATGAACGGCGCGGGCTTCCGCTTTACCCCGGCCGAGTCGCGCACCGGTTCGACTCGTGGCGTCACCGTGGCGGTTCGCGCCGCGTCGAATCGCGCCATCGATGCAGCCAGCCGCGTTGCCTCGGCCAAGCCGGCCTCGGTCAGCCTCGCGCCGATCGCCTATAATCTGGGCGTCGCGGTGGGCTGGCGCCGCTTCGCCCTTTCGGGTGACGTGACCCATATCGACATGGCGAACACCCAGCCGGGAAGCCGCGATCGTTCGGAAGTGGCGCTCAGCTATTCGGGCAAGCGCCTGAGCGGCCGTCTCGCGGCGAGCGAGGACCGTCCGCTGGCGGGCACCCCGGTGCTGATCGGCGACAAGCCCAGCTATTCGTTCGATCTCGGCGGCTCCTACGCGGTGTCCCGTCGCCTCGATGTGACGGCGGGCGTGCGCTACAAGAGCGAGCGCGATCGCCTGACGCAGTTCAACGAAGACACGCGCCGCGACAGCCAGTCGATCTATATCGGCACCGCCTTCCACTTCTGATCCTTCGGGCCCGGCTAGCGGGTCCAGGCATCGATCGCCGCCCAGCCGTGAATCCCCAGCGTCCTGAGTCGCCTGGCCTTGCGTGCGTCCATTCCGCCGAGGGCGAGGATGGGCACGGGGAGGCCGCGAATCAGCAGGCCGAATCGCACCGGACCGAGCACCGGCGCCCCCGGATGCGAGCGGGTGGGGAATACGGGCGAGACCAGCAGCGCATCGGCGCCGGCGCGGACCGCCGCGATCGCCTCGCGCCGAGAGTGGACGGGCCAGGTGGCGAGGCCCCGGCCTCTACGCCCATGGGTGCCCCTCTCGCCGCGCATCGGTTCGGCACCCGCCCGCAGCAGCACCAGACCCCGCCGACGCGCTACCTGGGCAATGCGGGCGAACAGCGCGCGGCGCTCGGCAGGCGGAAGCTGGTAGTGGCGAAAGATCACCCCGCTGCCACGCGGCAGCCGCTCCAGCGCTCCCCATAGCGCATCGCCCAGCCTCGGGTCGGTCATCAGCCACAGGCGCGGGATTGGGGGGTGGCGGGTCGGCATCGCCATGCCTATAGCCCGGCCCATGCTTCAAGACGATGCCAGCCAGCGGCTCGCCGCGGTGCAGACCGCGATCGCCCGCGCCGCCAAGATCGCCGGCCGCAGGCCCGCCGACATCACCCTGATCGCGGTTTCCAAGACCCACGATGCCGCGACGATCCAGCCGCTGATCACCGCCGGCCACCGTGTGTTCGGCGAAAACCGTGTCCAGGAAGCGCAGGGCAAATGGCCGCAGCTGCGCGAGGCGACGCCGGGGATCGCGCTCCATCTCGTCGGCCAGCTCCAGTCGAACAAGGCCGACGAGGCCGTCGCGCTGTTCGATGCGATCCACGGCGTCGACCGGCCCTCGCTGGTGACCGCGCTCGCCAGGGCGATGGATAAGGCCAATCGCCGCCCGGCCTGCTTCCTCCAGGTCAATATCGGCGACGAGCCGCAAAAGGGCGGCTGCCCGGTGGCCGAGCTGCCTGCGCTGCTCGCGGAGGCACAGGCGGCCAACCTGCCGGTCGCCGGGCTGATGTGCGTGCCGCCCGCCGGGCTGGAGGCCGCACCCTATTTCGCGCTGCTCGCCAAGCTGGCGCGCGACCACGGGCTGGAGGGGCTCAGCATGGGCATGTCGAGCGACTACGAAACCGCGGTGACGCTCGGCGCCACCCATATCCGCATTGGCACGGCGCTGTTCGGAGACCGCGCATGAACGAGATGACCCGTCTGCCCGCCACGATCCCGGTGCGCTTCGCCGGCCTCATCTTCGACTTCGACGGCGTGCTGCTCGAAAGCGAATATGCCGGCAACAAGCATGTCGCCGACTATCTGACCAGCATCGGCCACCCGACCACGCCCGAACATTCGATGGCACACTTCATGGGGCTGGCGGGCCACGACTTTCTCGCTGCGATCGAGCGCTGGATCGGTCGCGCCGTGCCCGAAGACTTCCACATGGCGCGCGCCGAGGAAGATGCGCGGGTGCTGGAGGAGGGGCTGCCGGCGGTGGCGGGGGCGCTCCGATTTCTCGAAAGCCTGCCGGCGGACCTCCCCAAGGCGATCGCCTCGTCGAGCCCGACCCATTGGCTCGACACCCATCTCCGCCA
>JAPJRE010000206.1 GCA_030824725.1 Sphingomonas sp. | reverse complement strand
AGATCAGCATCACCACCCCGAACTCGGCGGAGACGCCGGCGAGCGCGATGAACCCGACCCCGGTGGCGATCGACTGGTTGAACCCCAGCAGATAAAGCGTCCAGATGCCGCCGGTCAGCGCAAACGGCAGCGTCCCCATGATCAGCGCCGCCTCGTCGAAGCGGCCGAAGATGAGGTAGAGCAGCACGAAGATGATCAGCAGCGTCGCGGGCACGACCAGCTTCAAGCGGTCGACCGCGCGCTCGAGATATTCGAACTGGCCAGAGTAAGCGATGCTGACCCCAGGCGAGAGCCTGACCTGTTTCGCCACCGCACGCTGCAGATCGCCGACCACCGAGGCAAGATCGCGCCCGCGCACATCGACGTAGACCCAGGTCGAAGGCCGGGCATTCTCGGTCTTGAGCATCGGCGGTCCCTCGGCGATCGAGACGTTTGCCACGGTGCCCAAGGTGATCTGCTGGCCCGCGGGCGTCAGGATCGGTAGCGCCCGCAGCCTTTCGAGGCTGTCGCGCAATTCGCGCGGATAGCGCACGCTGATCGGATAGCGGGCGAGGCCCTCGACCGTCTCGCCGATCGTCTCGCCGCCGATCGCGCCGGAGACGATGGCCTGGACGTCGGCGATGTTGAGCCCGAACCGCGCGGCGGCGGCGCGGTCTATGTCGACATCGACATAGCGTCCGCCGGTCAGCCGCTCGGCGAGCGCCGAGCTGACGCCGGGCACGCTCCTGGCCACGGTCTCGACATCATGCGCGATGCGGTCGAGCTCGGCGAGGTCACTGCCCGACACCTTGACCCCGATCGGGCTCTTGATGCCCGTCGCGAGCATGTCGATGCGGTTGCGGATCGGCGGCACCCAGATATTGGCGAGACCCGGAAGCTTCACCCGGCGATCGAGCTCGTCGACAAGGCGTTCGGGCGTCATGCCCGACCGCCACTGGTCGCGGGGCTTGAATTGGATCGTCGTCTCGAACATTTCGAGCGGCGCGGGATCGGTCGCGGTCTCGGCGCGGCCGGCCTTGCCGAACACGCTTTCGACTTCGGGCACGGTCTTGATCAGGCGGTCGGTCTGCTGGAGCAGCTCACTCGCCTTGGCGGCCGAGAGGCCCGGCAGCGCCGAGGGCATGTAGAGCAGGTCGCCCTCGTCGAGATTGGGCATGAACTCGCCGCCGAGCCGGCTGAGCGGCCAGGCCGTGGTGGCGAACACCAGAGCCGCGATCAGCAGCACTGCCTTGGGCCGCTTCATCGTCCAGTCGATCGCGGGCCGGTAGATATTGGTGAGCCAGCGATTGACCGGATTGGCCTGCTCGGCCGGAATGCGGCCCCGGATCAGCCAGCCCATCAGGATCGGCACCAGGGTCACCGACAGGATCGCGGCCGCGCCCATCGCATAGGTCTTGGTGAAGGCGAGCGGCGCGAACAGCCGGCCTTCCTGCGCCTCCAGGGTGAAGACCGGAATGAACGACAGCGTGATGATCAGCAGGCTGAAGAACAGCGCCGGCCCGACCTCGGCCGCCGCCTCGGTGACGACGATCCAGCGCATCTCGCCATCGAGATGTCTGTCCGGGTGATCCTGCTCCCAGCGTTCGATCCTCTTGTGGGCGTTCTCGATCATGACGACCGCCGCATCCACCATCGCGCCGATGGCGATGGCGATGCCGCCCAGCGACATGATGTTGGCGTTCACCCCCTGGAACCGCATTACGACGAACGCGGCCAGCACACCGAGCGGCAAGGTCAGGATCGCGACCAGCGCCGAGCGGACGTGCCAGAGGAACAGGGCGCAGACCAATGCGACGACGATGAACTCCTCGACCAGCTTGCGGGTGAGGTTCTCGACCGCGCGATCGATCAGCTGCGAGCGGTCATAGACCGTGACCACCTCGACGCCCGGCGGCAGGCTTTTCCTGAGATCGGCGAGCTTGTCCTTGACCGCCGCGATGGTCTCACGGGCGTTCTTGCCTGACCGAAGAATAACGACGCCGCCGGCGACCTCGCCTTCGCCGTTCAGTTCGGCGATGCCGCGCCGCATCTCGGGGCCGACCTGGATCGTGGCGACATCGCCGAGCCGGACGGGCACGCCGCCCGCCGCAGTCTTGAGCGGGATTGCCCGGAAATCGTCGAGCGTTTTCAGATAGCCCGAGGCGCGGACCATATATTCGGCCTCGGCCATTTCCAGCACCGAGCCGCCGGCTTCCTGATTGGCTTGGCTGATCGCCTGCACTGCCTGGGCGTGGGTTACGCCGTAGGCCGCGAGCTTCACCGGATCGAGCAGCACCTGGTACTGCTTGACCATGCCGCCGATGCTGGCGACTTCGGCCACGCCGGTCACGGTCTTCAGCTCGTAGCGCAGGAACCAGTCCTGCAACCCGCGAAGCTGCGAGAGATCGTGCCGGCCGGTGCGGTCGACCAGCGCATATTCATAGACCCAGCCGACCCCGGTCGCGTCCGGCCCGAGCGCGCTGCGGGCGCTGGCCGGCAACCGACCCTGGACCTGGTTGAGATATTCGAGCACGCGGCTGCGCGCCCAGTAGAGATCGGTGCCGTCCTCGAAGATCACATAGACGAAGCTGTCGCCGAAGAAGCTATAGCCGCGCACCGTCTTGGCGCCGGGCACCGACAGCATGGTGGTGGTGAGCGGATAGGTGATCTGGTTCTCGACGATCTGCGGCGCCTGACCCGGATAGGAAGTGCGGATCACGACCTGCACGTCGGAAAGATCGGGCAGCGCGTCGATCGGGGTCGAGCGCACCGCCCACAGGCCCGCGCCGACCAGCGCGAGCATGCCGAGCACGACGAAGAAGCGGTTCCTCACCGACCAGCGGATGAGATGGGCGATCACTGGCCCGCCACCTTCGCCATATGCCGCAGCGTCGGTCCCGCCGGGGGCCGGTCGAACCCGAACCGGACCCGGTCACCCGCCTTGAAGCCGCGCGCGATGCCCGGATTGGCGAGCGCGAAGGTCATCGTCATCGCCGGCCAGTCGAGCGCGGGAACGGGCTCGTGGCTGAGCGTCACCGAATTGGCCGTGATCCGCTCGATCTTGCCCGTCGTCTCGTACAGCGTGGCTTTCGACGCCGGCGCGGCGATGGTCGCCGATGCCGCACCGCCGCCGATCGGCCGCGCCTCGATTCCCGACAGGCTCGCCTCGGAATCGATCAGGAACTGCCCCGAGACGACGACGTTCTCGCCGGGCGACAGGCCGGCAAGGATCTCGGTCTCGCCGCCTGCCTCGCGGCCGATGCGGACCTCGGCGGGATGATAGCGCCCGTCGCCTGCGGCCAGCATGACGAGCGTGCGCCTGCCCGTGCGGATCACCGCTTCGCTCGGCACCAGCAGCGCCGGCTTGGCATCGCCGCCAAGCGCGACGCTGGCGAACATGCCCGGCCGCAACCGGCCGTCCCGGTTGGGCAGCTCGATCCGCACGGTGAGCGTGCGGCTGTCGGCCTGCGTGGTCGGCAGGATCGCGATCACCCGGCCGGCGAAGCGCTCGCCGGGGAAGCCCGCCAGCGTGGTGCTGGCATTCTGGCCGACCCGGACATCGCCCGCGCGCGCTTCGGGCACCGCGGCATTGAGCCAGACGGTGCCGAGCCCGCTTACCTGGGCGAGCGTCTGGCCCATGGCGAGCGTCACGCCGGCACGGGCGTCGAGCGTCTGGATCGTGCCCGAGATCGGCGTCGTGATCGTCACCACGCCGTTCGGGCGTCCGCTCCGCTCGACGCTGGCGATGAGGCCGTCGGACATGCCCATCAGCCGCAGTCGCTGGCGCGCGGCCGCGGTGAGGTCGGGCTTGCCGAGCCGCCTGACGCTCAGATATTCGGTCTGCGCGCCGCCCCATTCGGGCAGGAGCAGGTCCGCGATCGGCGCGCCGGCGCGGACCACGTCCCCGGGCGCTCGCGCATAGACGCGGCTCACGAACCCGCCCGAACGCGCCTGGATGACGGCGACGTCGCGCTGGTTGAAGTCGATCGTGCCGGTGACCTCGAGGGCCGAGGCAAGGCTGCCCATCTTCGCCGCGACGACCCGCAATCCCAGGCTCTGCCGCGCGGCGGGATCGACGGCGACCGTGGGGGCCGCGCCGGCGCTTCCTCCGTCCGCGTATCGCGGCACGAGCTGCATATCCATGAAGGGCGACTTGCCGGGCTTGTCGAACTTCTGGTTGGGGAACATCGGATCGTACCAGTAAAGGACTTTGCCTGCCCCGGCGGGCGTGGTCGCCTCCGATTGCGGTGCCTGGCGATGGCCAGCCCAATAGCCTGTGCCGCCGGCCAGCAGCGCGACAGCCAGGATCGATGCGCCCCAGCGCAGCGCGGATTTATCGAGCGTCATGGCCGCTCCTCCCCATAGGTGATAGTGATGCGGACCGCGTCGCGCGCGACGTCGGCTTCGCGGTTGAGCGCCTCGACCTCGGCCTCCGCGAGCCCGAGCGTCGTGAGCAGCGCGGCGCCAAGGTCGAGCTTGCCGGCGCCATAGCTGTCGCGGTCGAGCTCGGCGCGGTGCCTGGCGAGTGGCACCAGCGTCTCGCGGGCATTGCGCAACCGGGAGAGATGCATGGCATGGTCTGCGAGATCGGCGTCGAGCTGCGCCACCAGCTCGCGGCGGATCGCCTCGCGGTCGAACCGACCCCCTTGCGCAAGGCTCTCGCTTGCAGCGATCCTGGGGTTCTGGCGCTTGCCGGCGAACAGCGGCAGGTCGATCGACACGCCGACCGAGGCCATGTCGCCGTACATGGGATCGCGCCGGCCATAGGTGACGCCGACCTTCCAGTCGGGGCGCTTGTCGGCGCGCGCGAGACGCACGTCCGCTTCGGCGACTGCGATCCGCGCGTCCTGCGCGCGCAGGGCGGGAAGCGCATCGATCCCGGCCCGCAGCCGGATCGGATCGACATCGAGCATCGGCGGGTCGCCCGTCGCCTGCGGGTCGGGGTCGCCGGTATAGCGCGCGAGCCGGGCCCGCGCCTGCGCCACCACCGCAGCCATCTCGGCGCGGCGATCGGCGATGGCGGCGCGGAGCTGGTCGGGCTCGAGCGCCTGGCTCGGGCGCGCGCTGCCCGACGCCAGGCGTGCGGTCACGATCTTCTGCAGGTCGTCGAGGCTGGCATCGAGCAGGTCGAGCTGCCGGAGCCGGCGTTCTCCATAATAGAGATCGACCCAGGCGAGGGCGGTCTCGAGCCGCACGTTGCGGCCTTCGACCAGCTCGCCCGCCTCGGCGATACCGATATCGGCCGCGGCGCGCGCGGCGCGTGCATGGCGCTTGGCGAGATTGGGGAAGGTCTGGCTGAACCCGATCGTCGCCATAGTGAAATCGTCGCGCGTGAAGCTGCCGGCATTGGGGCCGCTCACCGGGAAGTTCTGCAGGCCCAGGTCGAGCGTCGGATCGGGCAGGCGATCGGCCGCGACCGCCGAAGAGCGGGCGCCGGCTGTCGCCGCCGCGCGCGCCTTGAGGCTTGGCGCGTTGGCGGCAGCGAGCCTCACTGCCTGCTCGTAGGTGAGCGGGCCGGCCGACACCGGCACGGCCCAGGCGCTCGCAAGCGTCGCACCGATAGAGAGCAACAGGCGTCGCACAGCGCGCCTCGGCATCATGATCATGGATATCATCCCCTCATGACAGAGGCGGCGCGCCAAGATGTGACGCGCCGCTCCGGAGCGGGTTTAGCCCTTGTCCGACCTGACTGCGCCGCGCATGCAGTCGGCGGCGCTTGCCTGCATCATCGCGCAATCGCAGCTGGCCATGTCCCGGCTGTCGGGCACCCATATGCGGACACGCGCAGGGCCAGTCGCCCGCGGACCATATTGCGGCGCCGACCGCCATTCCCAATGGCCTTGCGGCGTGCGGCTCGCGTCGGTTGCAAGCGCAGGCGCGGCGAGACTGAGGGCCGCCACAAGGGCGGCCGGAAGCAGTTTGATCATCACGAAAACCTTTGACTGAAAAGAAGGAAACCGGGCGCGCACGCATCGATCGATGCGCGCAGCCCGTGCTCGTTCAATCAGGCAAGGCTGGTGGGAGGATCCGGCTCGGGCGCAACCGCCTTGCCGGTCAATATCGTGTCGGTCGTCCAGAAGCTGGGCGCGTCGTAGAGACGCGCAGGCGCAACGCCGCCTGCCAGGTCCGCTGCGACCAGCGGGATCACGCACCCCATCGCGGCGATGCAATCGAGCGTCAGGCCCTTGCAGGGCTTTTCGCTGGGCGCAGGCTGCTGCTTGGCCATCATCGCCATGCAGTCCGCATCCATGC
This sequence comes from Sphingomonas sp., assembly GCA_030824725.1. Taxonomy (GTDB): domain Bacteria; phylum Pseudomonadota; class Alphaproteobacteria; order Sphingomonadales; family Sphingomonadaceae; genus Sphingomonas. The sequence goes on along the minus strand of JAPJRE010000206.1, from coordinate 869 downwards.
CCTTGGCCAGCGGCGCGCCTGCCGCCTGCGGCACGCTGTGCGCGGCCGCCATCTGGGCTCCGAAGAGACCGGACAGCGCTCCGATGACGAGCAGGAGGGCGAGCAGGCGTTTCACGGGCCTCGATATCTAGCGGGTTTCGCGGGCGCAGCCAACCAAAGTCTCGCGCCGCGCGGATTTTGAAGTGCTGACGGCTGATTCCGTCAACTCCGCGTCAATAAAGATCCGGCCCGGGGAAGAAGATCGGCTGCGGCCTCTACGTATATCGAGGCTGGACCCGGGACCGTAGTCCCAAGCCTGAAGAGACGCTCTTCCCCTCGGCAAAGTCCGGGCGGTGGCTTACCATCCAAGGAGGTGAATATGGTCAGAAAAACTCTCATGGTCGCGCTTGCCGGCATTTCGATGCTTGCTGCCGTCCCCGCTATGGCCCAGGGCATCGGGCACAGCCTGTTCATGCGCGGCTCGATCGTCGACACGGGCAGCAACGGCACGGTCGTCTGCATCGGCAAGGCCGATGGCGCCGAGGTCGGCCAGAAGCTCGAGGTCTATCGCGTCGTGACCCATCCGGGTCCGTCCAAGGGCGTGGCGCCGACCTATCACCGCCAGCTCGTCGGCCATGTGACGATCGACCATATCTTTGACGATCACTTCGCGCACGTGTCCGTCGCCGACGGCACGCCTGCCAGGCACGACATCGTCGAGCTTCGCAAGAACTGACAAGCCGGTGGCCCGGCGGCACGGGCTGCCCTGCGACGCGTCGGGGCAGCGGGCCGCCGGCGACGAGGAGACCGTTCGGGGTCAAAGCGAAACCGCTTGACCCTGGATCGTAATAAAAAAAGACGCAGCCCACGACGCGGGGGTCGTGGGGGTG
>JAPJRE010000205.1 GCA_030824725.1 Sphingomonas sp. | reverse complement strand
GGTGCTCACCCATCATGCCGACCGGCACTCGAAGCCGCCTTTTTCAACACAATCACCAGGAAGATGTTCGCGCCGACCGGATCCTGCCCGGTGCTGTAGGACGCATAGGCCGTTACCGCCGGTGTCAGATCGTAGACGAGGCCGGCGCGCCAGTTGAACGGCTTGTAGACGCGACGGAAGCTCGATCCGGCGGCGAAGCTGCCGTCGAGGTTGAAATTCTCGCGCGTCAGGAACAGCCGCTCGGTGCGCACGCCGGTGACGAGCTTGAGCCTGGCCGTCAGGTCCAGCGCATTCTCGGCGAACAGCGCGATCTGGTCCCAGCGGGTCGGGCTCACCCGCCGGTCGAGCGGTCCGAAGCTGCCGCGCACCGGTCGCAGCAGGTCGACGCTGTCGCCGTCCGGGAAGCCGCGGCTGCGGACGAAATCGAGATGGCTGTAGTCGAAGCCGACCACCAGCGTGTTCGCCAGCCCGGCGAGGTGGTGGCGGAAGGTCACGCTGCCCTGGTCGCCCACCAGATCCTGCTGGTGGAAGACGAAGAAGCGGTCGCGATCGATCCGCCCGGTGCCGGGACTGTAGGTGTAGTTCTCCGCGTTGATCCACTGGCGGTCGGCGTGGAAATAATAGGCGGTGTTGGCCAGCGTCACCGTATCGGAGGGTGACCAAGTGACGGCAAGACGCGGCCAGACCTGCCAGTTGTTCGCCCGGCTGTCCGCGACGTTGTAGTTGACGAAGCGGGTACGGCGATCAACCACCGCGCCGCTCGCGCTGGTGAGGATGCCGGGGATCGGATCCGTCGCCGCGCCGGCGGGGAGGAGCGGGGTGCCGTAATAGGTCGACAGCCGATCGCGCAGATAGTCGACGCTTAGCTCGACCGAAAGCGTGCTCGACGGACGGTAGCGCAGCCCGCCCGTAGCATTGAACGAATGCGGGCCGGTATCGTCGACATAGCCGCTCGATCGGTGATAGCTGGCATCGACCCGCGCGGCGAGCGTGTCGCTCAGCACGCGGTTGCCGCCCAGGCCGAGGCTGACCGTGTCGAAATCGCCATAGGCAGCGAGCGCCTGGCTGCTATTGCGCGCAAAGTCCGGGCGTTTGTTGACGATGTTGACCGCGCCGCCCACCGCACCCTGGCCGTAGAGCACCGACCCAGGACCCTTCAGCACGTCGATGCCCGCCAAGTTGAAGCTGTTGCCCGGCCGGTTGATCATGTTGGCGGGCCCCAGATACAGGCCGTTGTGCAGGATCGTGATCTGCTCGCCGGTGAAGCCGCGCATCGAGAAGAGCGACGGATCGCCCGGCGAGCCGCCGGAGATGATGCCGGGCAGGCTGTCGGTCGCTTCCTCGACGGTGCGAAAGCCGCGCGTCAGCATCTCGTCGGCGCCGATCCGGTCGACCGTCGCGGGGGTTTCGCGAATGGATAGGTCGAGCCGGCTGCCGGTGTGTGCGATCGTGTCGAGCTGGCGGAGGCGCCAGCCGGTGACGGTGATCTCGTCGGCGGTGCTGCCGGGTGCCGCCTCCTGCGCTAGGGCAGGCGCCGCAGCGGTGGCGGTGAGCGCGAGCAGCGCCGTGCGCGGCAGGTGCCGCACCTTCATGGTCATGTCGAAGCCCCCCTTGGAAAGTCTTGTAACGGGCGCTCAGGCGCGCGTTCCTGCCGTTGCCCGCCAGCGGCTGGCGAGCAGCAGGAGAATGATCGTGGCCGCGGCGGCGACACCGATCGCGGTGAATGCTCCGTCCGGCAAGGCGACGGCCAGCCCTGCAAGTTCGGCGAGCGCATAGCCGGCGGTGCCGAAGCTGAGCGCCACCACCAGCCAGCCCACCGCGCGGCGATAGCGCTGCACGGTCGCGGTGGCGCGGCCATGGGTACGCAGCAGCCGGGCGACGATCTGGCTGTCGAGCGTATCGGCCAGCATCATGCCGACGGCGAAGGTAGCGGCGATGACCAGCGCGGCCGTGGTGCCGCCCTTCGCCGTTGCCGCGGCACCCCAGGCCGCGGCTTGCGTGGCAGTATCGAACACGAGCCCGAAGATCGCCCCGATCGCGACCACCGCCAGCGGATGGGTGCTGGTGCGCAGCCGCTTCGGCACCAGCCCGCTTCGCCAACCGATGGGCGTGTAGCGCGCCTGGGACAGCAGCGCGTGCAGGTTGAGCGTCCCCACGATCAGCAACAGGCCGATCACCGCGAGGTCGATCATCGGCGCCGTCCAGGCCGGCAGCACGAACGCGCCCGCCGCCAACGATACCCCGACGGCGACGGCGGCGACCGACAGGCTGTGGCCCAGCGCGAACAGCGTGCCGACCCACAGCGCCAGCCGTGGCCGCACCTCGACCGTGCGAAACACGATATTGTCGATCACCGCGACATGATCGGGATCGAGGCCATGGCGCAAGCCCAGCACGAAAATCAGCCAAAGCGCGGAAAACTCGATCATGCCTCTTCCTCGGCAACCCGCACGCCGCGCGCGTCGAGCTTGGCCAGCCGCGCCGGCAGCGCCTTGCGGATCGCCAACAGGCGCGGGCGGGGCGCCTTCTTCCATTCGCGGCACTCGGGCAGCGTGCGCCCGCACGCGACGCACCAGCCGGTGCGACCATCGAACCGGCAGACGCTGATGCACGGGCTCTTCATGCGCGGCCGGCGCCCGTTGGTCGGTCAGGGATCGCAGGAATGCGGCACGGAGACGATGTGGGGAAAAGGGAGGGCATGAACGCTCACATGATACAATGTATCATTCATCATTGCGGATGTGATGGCAGGAATCAAGCGCCGAGGTTCGCGAAGGTGGAGGCATATACGCGGGACCTCGCGTCGGAGAGTATCGCGTGGCTCGGAAACACTCCGTAACAATCCTCGCGCTTGCGCAACAATTCGTATAACGTTACAACATCTCACGTCGCTGGCGGACCACGGGGTTGCCAGACGTTGCGCATTGGGTCCGCCACGACCGTGGCCGGCGCCCGCACCAGACACAGGGGATTTGGCGTTGCACCTTTCCGTTCGTACCGGCTTGCTTGCCGGCGCTCTTCCGTTCGCCATGCTGCTCTCCGCGCCGGCCTTCGCCCAGGCCTTGCAGGAGACCGCGCTGGAGCAGGACCGCGAGGAGATCACCGTCAACGGGGTGCGCCAGTCCTATCGCGGCAATTTCGCGCTGCGCGAGATCCCGCAGGCGATCGCGGTGATCGAGGACAAGGTGTTGCAGGAGCAGAACATCACCCGCCTCACCGATGCGCTGGACCTCAATGCCTCGGTCGCCCGCCAGAATACGCTGGGTGGCCTGTGGGATTCCTTCGCGATCCGCGGCTTTGCCGGCGACGAGAATCTGCCCAGCGGCTATCTGGTCAACGGCTTCAACGGTGGGCGCGGCTTCAGCGGGCAGCGTGACGTGGCGGGGATCGAGCGCATCGAGGTGCTCAAAGGCCCCGCGGCGGCGCTGCTTGGGCGCGGCGAGCCGGGGGGGACGATCAACCTCGTCACCAAACAGGCCCAGCTCGGCCGCAGCTTCGGCAGCGCCTCGCTGCAATATGGCAGCTTCGATCGGGTACGCGCCGAGGGCGACGCCAATGTCGCGCTCACGCCCGGCATCACTGCGCGGCTGATCGGCTATGCCGAGGATGGCGACACCTTCCGCGACATGGTGCACCAGAAGCGCTGGGGCCTGCTTCCGTCGTTCGGCGTCGCGCTGGGCGCGGCGACCCGCGTGACCTATGATTTCGAATGGACGCGGGTGGAAACCCCGTTCGATCGCGGCATCGTCGTGCTCAACGGCAATTTCGACACGGTGCCGCGCTCGCGCTTCCTCGGCGAGCCGGGCGATGGCGACACCGTCGCGCGCGCGACCGGGCACCAGCTGCGCGTGCAGCATGATTTCAGCGACCGCTGGAGTCTGCTGGTCGGCGCCAGCCACCGCGACACGCTGCTGACCGGCTTCTCCTCCGATGCCGAGACGGCGGCCTCGCGCCAGAAGCTGTTCGTCGACGGCCATTCGTTGTCGCGCCAGCGCCGCAGCCGCTACTACGACGCGGCACAAACCGCGGTGCGCGCCGAGGCGTCGGGCAGTTTCGAGACCGGATCGCTGCGCCACCGCCTGCTGTTCGGTGCAGACCATGACCGGTTCGTCTACGACCAGGTCTTCACCCGCGTGCGCCCGCCCGCCGTGTCGTCCAACCCCAGCGACCGTGCCGGCTATGTGATCGACATCCGCAACCCGGTCTATGGCCGCTTCCCGCTGCCGACGCCGGCGGTGATTACCGACCGCAGCGATCTGCAGCAGGCGACCGGCGCCTATCTGCAGGACCAGATCAGCCTGACCGATCGCCTGCAGATCCGCCTGGGCGGGCGGTACGACCATCTGCTGCTGCGCACCGACAACGACCTGACCGGCGTGAACAGCCGCCGCACGCGCGATCGGTTCAGCCCGCAGGCGGGCATCGTCTACCGGCTGAGCGATCCGCTGAGCCTCTATGCCAGCTATGGCGAAGGCTATCGTGCCAATGTCGGCACCGATGCGGCAGGCGTGATCTTCGATCCCGAGACGACCCGCTCGATCGAGGCGGGGGTCAAGTTCGGCGCTTTCGGTGGGCGGCTGAACGGCACCGTCTCCGTGTTCGAGATGAACAAGCGCAACGTGCTGGCGACCGATACCGCCAACCCGGGCTTCTCGGTTGCGATCGGCAAGGCGCGCAGCCGCGGTGTGGAAGTGGATCTGACGGGCAAGCTGCCCGGCGATGTCGACCTGCTGCTCAGCTATGCCTATGTCGACGCCGAGGCGCGCTCCAACGTGCTCGATCCGAACTTCTCCTTCCAGGTACGGCCGGGCGACCGGCTGATCAACATCCCCGATCACACTGCCAATGTGCAGCTGGCACGCGACTTCACGCTTGCCGGGATGAACGCGCGGTTCGGCGGCGGCGTGCAATATGTCGGCGAGCGCTCGGGCGAGACCGGCACGCCGTTCACCCTGCCGTCCCACACGCTGGCACGGGTGTTTGGGGGAGGTCGGGATTACGGAGCGCCTTCAGCTGTTCGGCACCGTCTCCAACCTGTTCGACGCGCACTGGTACGCGAACAGCTATACCCAGCTCTGGGTGCAGCCGGGCGCACCCCGCACCGCCACGATCGGCCTGCGCGCGAACTTCTGAGCGCGCAGCCAGCCTCCTGATCCAGTAAGAGTATCGCGACCATGATGCCTTCGTGCCCCCGCCTGGCGACCTTCGTTGCCATCCTGCTCTGCGCGAGCGCCGTGCCTGCCACCGCCCAGGACGTGCTGGACCTGCCGCCGCCCCTGCCCTGGTCGGGCAAGAGCGAGGCGCTGGTCGCAAAGCCCGGCGACCCCTGGATCACCCCGGCGGAAGCGGCGGGGTTTCGAACGACGCCGCGCTATGCCGAGGTCCGCGCATGGCTGGAACGGCTCGATGCGGCGTCGGATCTGATCACGCTCCACGGCTTCGGCCGCACGGGGCAGGGCCGCGAGATGCTGTATGTCCGCGCCAGCAAGGGCGGGGGCCCCAAGCCGGTGGTGCTGGTCCAGGGCGGCATCCATTCGGGCGAGATCGACGGCAAGGATGCCGGGCTGATGCTGCTGCGCGACATCGCGCTGCGCGGTAAGGCGGACCTGCTGGACAAGGTCGATCTCGTCTTCGTGCCGATCTACAATATCGACGGGCACGAGCAGATGAGCCGCTGGAATTTCGTCCATCTGCGCGGTCCGGCCGAGAAGGGGCGCGATGCCAATGCCCGCGACATCGACCTGAACCGCGACTATGCCAAGGTCGATGCGCCCGAGACGCGCGCGATGATCGGGCTGATCCGGCAGCTGGACCCCATTCTCTATGTCGACTGCCATGTCAGCGAAGGCTTCGACATGCAGTATGACATCACCTTTACCTATGCCGGCTGGGGCAAATATGCCCGCCACCGCGCCACCGCCGACTGGCTGGAGCAACGCTTCGGCCCCGCCGCGATGCAGGCGCTGACGGCAGCAGGCCATACGCCGATCATCTACCCCAGTCCGATCGATACGCGCGTGCCGAGCAAGGGCATCCGCTACAGCCCCGAAGGGCCGCGCTACTCGACCGGCTATGGCGACTTCATCGGCATGCCAACGGTGCTGGTCGAGAACCATATGCTCAAGCCCTATCGGCAGCGCGTGCTCGGCACCTATGTGCTGCTCGAGGCGGCGCTGCGGATCGCCGGGGGCGACGCGGCGCGGATCGCCGAGGCCAAGGCGCAGGATCGCGCCAGCCGCTCGGCCGAACTGCTTACCCGCTGGACGCCCGCCGAACAGCCGATCGGCTGGATCGAGCAGTTCAAGGGCGTGGCGTTCGAGATGGTGCCGTCGCCGGCCTCGGGGCGCCCGGAACAGCGCTGGACCGGCAAGCCGATCACCTTCCGCATGCCGATCATCGGCCAGCGCCCCACCGAAAGCGTGCGCCTGCCCAAGGCCTGGTGGATCCCGCCCGAACAGGCCGAAGTGATCGATCGCCTTCGCGTCCACGGCATTGCCTTCGAGACGATCGAGGCGCCGCGCAGGCTGCGGCTCGATCGCGTGCGGCTGGTCGATGCGAAGCTCGCCCAGCCCAAGGAGGGCAGGGTGCCGATCACCGCCGGGTTCGTCCACGGCGTAACCGAGCAGGTGATGCCGGCGGGCAGCATCCGGGTGCCGGCCGATCAGCCGCTGGGGCTGCTGGCAGCCGCACTGCTCGAGCCCGAGAGCCAGGATTCGTTCCTGGCCTGGGGCTTCTTCCCGGAGATCCTGGCACCCGTGCCGAGTACCGACGCCTTCATCCTGTCCGCGCTTGGCGAGCGGCTGCTCGCCACCGATCCGGTGATCAAGGCTGCGTTCGAGACGAAGCTCCAGGCCGAGCCTGCCTTTGCGGACGACCCGGACGCGCGGCTCGCCTGGTTGTTCGGACAGGCAGGGCCGGGCCACGCCTATCTTCTACAATATCCGGTCGCGCGTGAGATCGACTAGTCGAGTACACACCCGGAGCGCAAAGACCCGCGCGGGGCGCTTTCGCGGGCAGTGCACCAAATTCTGCGGGCTTTCGCATGCCCCGATGGCATTCGACGTGGTGGCGATGCCGGCCGAGGCGTTCGACCGCTGGCTCGCG
>JAPJRE010000204.1 GCA_030824725.1 Sphingomonas sp. | reverse complement strand
GCCCTGCATCGGCGCCGCCGGCGGGGCGGGCTGTGCCTGGGTCTGGTCCGGCGTCGTCTGCTGCGCAGGCATATCCTGCGCGATGGCGGTGCCGCTGAGGACCAGCGCCGAGGCGAGAAGCATCCACTTCATCTTGTGTCTCCTTCTTCATCAAAGACGAGAGTGCGAACGTCCGCAGGTCGGAGTTTGTTGCAACCACGTTTCCGTGAAGCGGGAGACGGGGCGCGACGACGGACCGCCGCCGCGCCCCGAACCGAGGCTCAGTTCCCCGCGTCGAGCGCGTAGCCGGCCGAGCGGACCGTGCGGATGATGTCGGGCCGGTTGCCCTTGTTGATCGCCTTGCGCAGCCGGCGGATGTGGACGTCGACGGTGCGCGATTCGATGTCGCTGTCGTGCCCCCACACCGCGTCGAGCAGCCGCTCGCGCGAGAATACCCAGCCCGGATGCTCGAGAAAATGCTTGAGCAGGCGGAATTCGGTCGGCCCCAGCTGGATCACTTCGCCGCCGCGACGGACCTTGTGGCCCACCGTGTCCATCTCGATGTCCGAATAGGTGAGCGCCTCGCCGGCCAGCGCCGGGCGCACGCGGCGCAGCACCGCGCCGACGCGGGCGACCAGCTCGCGCGGCGAGAAGGGCTTGGTGACATAGTCGTCGGCGCCCGTCTCCAGTCCGCGGACGCGATCCTCCTCTTCGCCGCGCGCGGTCAGCATGATGATCGGCACATTCGCCGTTTCCGGCATGCGGCGCAGGCGGCGGCAGACTTCGATGCCCGACAGCCCCTCGACCATCCAGTCGAGCAGCACGATGTCCGGCGTCGCCTCCTTGGCGAGGAGCAGCGCTTCCTCGCCATCGGGGGTGTGCTTCACTTCATAGTCTTCGCGCTTGAAATGCCAGGTGACGAGCTCCGCGATCGCGGCATCGTCTTCCACCAGCAGCATCTTGACCCGTGCCATATGTTCCCCTCAGCTCCCGCTGCCTTCGCCGGCTTCCGCTTCGGCGAGATAGTGCCCGGTCGCGGCAAAATAGACCATTTCGGCGACGTTGGTTGCGTGGTCGCCGATCCTCTCCAGATTCTTGGCGACGAACAGCAGGTGCGCGACCTGGCTGATCGTGCGCGGATTCTCGACCATGAAGGTCACCAGCGTGCGGAAGATCGAATCGTAGAAATCGTCGAGCGCATTGTCGCTGGCATGGACCTCGGCCGCCGCCCTGGCATCGCGTGCCGAAAAGGCGTCGAGCGCGTTGCGCACCATGTCGGCGGCGAGCTGGCCCATCGCCGGCAGGATCGACACCGCCTCGATCCGCTCCTCGCCCTCGGCATGGATCATCGGCACGCGCTTGGCGATGTTCTTGGCATAATCGCCGATCCGCTCGATCACCGCGGCGATCTTGAGCGCGGCGATCACTTCGCGCAGGTCGTCCGCCATCGGCGCGCGCAGGGCGATGACGCGGACGACGAGCTTTTCCAGCTCGGCCTCCATCGCGTCGATCTGCTTGTCCTTCTTGCGCACGGTCTTGGCGAGCGCCTCGTCGCCGCGCTGCAGCGCCTTCATCGCGTCGTAGATCGCCTGCTCGGCAAGCCCGCCCATCTGCGAGATCAGCGCGCGCAGCTGGCTGATGTCCTGGTCGAACGCCTTGACCGTATGTTCGTGGCCCGATGCCATCAGCCGTACCTTCCGGTGATATAGTCCTTCGTCCGCTCCTCGCGGGGGGCGGTGAAGAGGTTGTCGGTTTCGCCATATTCGACCAGCTGGCCGAGATGGAAGAAGGCGGTGCGCTGCGAGACGCGCGCGGCCTGCTGCATGTTGTGGGTGACGATCACGATCGCATAGCGGCCGCGCAGCTCGTGGATCAGCTCCTCGATCTTGGCGGTGGCGATCGGATCGAGCGCGCTGGCCGGCTCGTCCATCAGGATCACTTCGGGGTCGACCGCGATCGCGCGGGCGATGCACAGCCGCTGCTGCTGGCCGCCGGACAGCGCAGTGCCGCTGTCGGAAAGGCGGTCCTTCACTTCCTCCCAAAGCCCTGCACGCTTCAGCGAGCGCTCGACGATCGCTTCGAGGTCGCTCTTGGATGCGGCCAGCCCGTGGATGCGCGGGCCATAGGCGACGTTCTCGAAGATCGACTTCGGAAACGGGTTCGGCTTCTGGAACACCATGCCGACGCGCGCGCGCAGCTGCACCACGTCCATGTCGTCGGCGTAGATGTCGGCGCCGTCCAGCGTGATCTCGCCGGTGACGCGCGCACTGGCGATGGTGTCGTTCATCCGGTTGAAGGTGCGCAGGAAGGTCGACTTGCCGCAGCCCGACGGGCCGATAAAGGCGGTGACCTTGTCCATGTCGACGTCGATCGACACGTCCTTCACGGCCTGTTTCTGGCCGTAGAACACGCTGACGCCGCGAGCCGACATCTTGTGGGGAGCGGGGGAGGCGACGGTCATTACCAGCGGGTCTCGAACTTGTTGCGGAGGTAGATGGCGAGCCCGTTCATCGCGAGCAGCACCGCGAGCAGCACCAGGATCGCCGCGCTCGTCTTCTCGACGAAGCCGCGGCTGACCTCATCCGACCAGAGGAAGATCTGCACGGGCAGCACGGTGGAGGGATCGGTGAAGCCGCCGGGCGCGGTGACGATGAAGGCGCGCATGCCGATCAGCAGCAGCGGCGCCGTCTCGCCGAGCGCGCGGGCCATGCCGATGATCGTACCGGTGAGGATGCCGGGCATCGCCAGCGGCAGGACGTGGTGGAACACCACCTGGATCGGGCTCGCGCCGATGCCTAGCGCGGCGTCGCGGATCGACGGCGGTACGCCCTTGATCGCGTTGCGGCTGGCGATGACGATGACGGGCATGATCATCAGCGCCAGCGTCACCCCGCCGACCAGCGGCGCCGAGCGCGGCAGCATCGGGCCGAAGCTGTGCCCGCCGATCTGCCAGGTGCCGAGGAACACGGCGAGCCCGAGCAGTCCGAAGATGATCGAGGGCACCGCCGCGAGATTGTTGATCGAGACCTCGATCAGGTCGGTCCAGCGGTTCTTCGGCGCATATTCCTCGAGATAGATCGCCGAGAGCACGCCCACCGGGAACGCGATCAGGAAAGTGATCGCCATGGTGAGCAAAGACCCCTTGAGCGCGCCCCATACGCCGACCGCGACCGGATCGGTCGAATCGGACTCGCTGAAGAAGGCCCAGTTGAATCCGCGACGGATCGCGCCCTGCTTGGTCAGCCGGGCGACGCCAGCTTCCATCGCCGGATCGCCGTCGCCGGCCAGCGCCTGGTCGAAGCCGGTCGCGGCGGGGACGTAGACGGTCGCACGCCGTTCGAGCAGCGATGGATCGCGCTTCACCGCGCTGCGCACCGCCAGCCAGGCGCTGGGGGCGAGATAGCTGGTGCCGTCGGGGCCGAAGGTGCGCGCCGCGGCATTTTCTACCACGTCTTCCAGACCCGCGCCCGCCAGCGCGAGATCGGCGGCGGGGGTGGCGAGCTGGTTGCGCTCGATCTTGAGCCCGTCCGCCTTGAGGTCGATCGGCAGCGCCAGTTCGGTGACGGTGAAACCACGCCAGCCCTGCGCCACCATGGTGAGCAGCAGAAAGCCGAGGAACGCCGCCGACAGGATCACCGCGCCCGCACCCAGCATGCGGAAGCGGCGCTCGGCGGCATAGCGCCGGCGGATGCGCTTCTGCATCGCCTGGCTCTTCCAGTCGGTCGGCCGGCGGTCGGCCGTTTGGGCGGCGGGCTTACTCATAGGCTTCGCGATACTTCTTCACGACGCGCAGGGCGACGATGTTGAGCAGCAGAGTGATGACGAACAGCGTGAGGCCCAGCGCGAAGGCGGCGAGCGTCTTGGGGCTGTCGAACTCGGCCTCGCCGGTCAGCAGGTCGACGATCTGCTTGGTGACGGTGGTGGCGCTCTGCAGCGGGTTGAGCGTGATCGTCGCGGCGCCCGATGCGGCCATCACCACGATCATCGTCTCGCCGATCGCGCGGCTGACCGCGAGCAGCACGCCGGCGACGACGCCCGGCAGCGCTGCGGGGACCAGTACGCGCGAGATCGTCTCGCTGGTCGTCGCGCCCATTGCCAGGCTGCCGTCGCGCATCGCGGTCGGCACCGCGGCGAGCGAATCGTCGGCCATCGAGGAGACGAACGGGATGATCATCACGCCCATCACCAGCCCTGCCGCAAGCGCGCTTTCGGAGGAGGCGAAGGGATCGCCGAGCGCCACCGCGAGCTTGCGGACGGCAGGGGCGACGGTGAGGGCGGCGAAATAGCCATAGACGACGGTTGGGACGCCCGCGAGCATCTCCAGCGTCGGCTTCATCCAGCGGCGCGTCGTCCGTGAGGCATATTGGGTGAGGTACACCGCGCTCATCAGCCCGAACGGGATGGCGACGAGCATCGCGATCACCGCGCCGATGAAGAAGGTGCCCCAGAACAACGGCACCGCGCCGAGCGAGGCGCCGGGATCCTTCGCGTCGATTACCTGCGGGCTCCAATGGGTACCGAACAGGAACTGGGTGATCGGTACCTGCTGGAAGAAGCGCAGCGATTCCCAGAAGAGCGAGACGAAGATGCCGATGGTGGTGAAGATCGCGATCAGCGAGGCGACCAGCAGGCCCATCATCAACGTGCGCTCGACCTTGGAGCGGGCGCGGAAATCGGCGCGGATGCGGCTGAGCGCGAAGGCGGCACCGGCAAAGGCGAGCAGTGCGGCCGTCACGCTGCCGATCCAGGCATAGCGGCTGCCGGCGGCGCGCACCACGGGGGCGAGCTGGCGGGCCAGCGGATCGGCCTCGTTCTCGTACGGGTTCCTCGCCACTTCCCGCGCCTGGGCGAGCACCGAGTCGCGCTCGAACGCGAAGTCGGACAGGCCGGCCGCGGCGGGGCTCTGCAGCACCGCCTGGCGGACCAGCCCCGGGCTGATCCCCGACCAGACGACCAGGAACAGCAGCGGCGGCAGGATCGTCCACATGCCGACGAACCAGCCATGCTGCGCCGGCAGCGAATGCAGCCGCTTGGCCCCGCCGCGATCGAAGCGCATCGCACGGGCGCGCGCCGTCAGCCAGCCGATCAGCCCGAGGCCGAGAATCAGGAACGAAAGTGCGAAAGCGTTCACCGAACAACCACTTCAGCGTTGTGCCCTTGCCCGGCAACACCGGAGCGGATGCAAATCATGTCAGTGCAACTCGGCCGGATCGAGCGCAAGTTCCAGTTCGATGCGCTCGGCCATGCGTTCGCGCATCTTGTCCGGCACGGTGATCAGTCCACGCTTCACCAGTGGTCCCTTCGGCCCCCACATCGTCGTGTAGAGCGTCAGGAAGTCCTTGAGTCCCGGCACCGCCTTGATGTGTCGCTTCTTGACGTAGAGGTACAGCGGGCGGGCGCCCGGATATTGGCCATTGGCGATCGTTTCGTAGGTGGGCGCCACGTCGTTGATCGGCACGCCGTGCAGCCGGCGCTGGTTTTCCTCGAGATAGGAATAGCCGAAGATGCCGAGGGCATTGGGGTTCTGCGCCAGCCCCTGAACGATCAGATTGTCGTTCTCGCCCTTGTCAACATAGGGGCCGTCGTCGCGGATGCGGCGGCACGCCATGTCGAATTGCGCGGGGTCGGCAGCGGCCTTCAGCTTCTCGGCCTCCGGATAGGCTTCGATGCAGCCGGGCTCGAGCATAAGCTCGACGAACGCGTCGCGCGTACCGCTGGTGGAGGGCGGGCCCATGACGAGAATCGGAATCGCCGGCAGCGCCGAGTTCACGTCCTTCCAGGTCTTGGCCTGGTTCGGCTTGCCGTCGGGATTGGCGGCGAGCGCGAGATAGATATCCTTCCTGCTCAGCCGCAGCTTCGGACCCTGGTTCGATTCGGCGAGCGCGACGCCGTCGAGGCCGATGATGACTTCGATGATCTCGCCCACCTTGTCGGCCTGGCAGCGGTCATATTCCTTGCGGGTCATCCGGCGCGAGGCGTTGGCGATGTCCGGGAACTGCGCGCCGACGCCTTCGCAGAATCTGCGGATGCCGGCGCCGCTGCCGATCGACTCGACGACGGGCGCCTTGCGGCCGCTCTTGGCGTTGACGAACGCCTCAGCCACGGCGGTGGTGAAGGGATAGACGGTCGACGATCCGACGACCCGAATTTTCCGCGTGGCGCTGCCGTCACACGAGGAAAGCGCAAGCGCACTGACTGCGATCAGAGCAAGACGACCCAGCATCGTCACCTCCTGTCCTCGGGAATTGCTGCATTGGATTGCGGGCGTGCCCTTCGTCCGCACGATGCCCCATCCGGCAATCGGGTTACGCCTTTATGACAGCGGGTTCGATCGGCAGCCGTACCGAGACGGTGGTGCCGACGCCAACGGTCGACGCGATGTCGAACCGCCCGCGGTGACGCTCGACGACATGCTTGACGATGGCAAGGCCGAGGCCGGTGCCGCCCAGCGAGCGGCTGCGTCCCGAATCGACGCGATAAAAGCGCTCGGTCAGCCGCGGAATATGCTCGGCAGCGATCCCTTCGCCCTGGTCGGCGACGGCGAATCGGACCATCGTGTCGCCCTCGCTGCGCAGCGAGACGGTGACCGGCGTGCCGGCGCGACCGTATTTCATCGCATTGCCGATCAGATTGTGGAGCAGTTGGCTCAGCTGGGTCCGGTCGCCGCGCACCGGCGGCACCGCCTCGATCTCGGTGACCAGATCGGCGGCGCGGGGGCTGCCCGAAAGCTCGACGCAGACCTGGCCGATCAGATCGGCGAGCTGCACCGACTCGGCCGGCGCGCGATATTTTTCCGCCTCGATTCGGCTGAGCGAGATCAGATCGCTGATCAGCCGGTCCATGCGCCGCGCCTCGTCGTGCATGATCTTGAGGAAGCGGGCGCGGATCTCCGGCTCCTCGCCGGCGCCGTCGGCCAGCGTCTCGACATAGCCGAGCAGCGAGGCGAGCGGGGTGCGCAGCTCGTGGCTGGCATTGGCGACGAAATCGACGCGCATCCGATCGGCGGTATAGCTGCCGGTACGGTCGACGAGATGGACGACGCGCTCGCCGGTCTCCAGCGTTCTGACGCGCATTTCCCAGCGCTGCTCGCGCGTGCCGAGGCCGACCAGGTGAATCGGCGCGCTATGATCCTCGCCGGGATCGAGCAGGCGCTCGGCGGCGGCCGGGTGCCGGATCGCGAGGCGTACGTCCTCGCCCAGGATATGCTCGCCG
>JAPJRE010000203.1 GCA_030824725.1 Sphingomonas sp. | reverse complement strand
ATCATGCTCGATCTCCATGACCTTTGCCAGATCGGTGCCGAGCGCCTGGGCGATCAGGCGGCACCCTTCGGTCAGGATCTGGTCGAGGTCTTCATGATCGAGCACGAAGTCGCCAAACTCGGCCAGCGCCTGCTGACGTCGCATCAGCTCTTCGAGGTCATCCATAGGAGCAGAACGCCTCAATACCGTGTTGGTGCTAGGAACCGCATCGAATTTTCGTCGTGCCGAGAGCCGCCTCGACTAGCCGCGCCTGCTCGTCGACTGGATCGTTGCAAATCTCGAAAGATGTCGCACGCCCTCCTATGACAATGTGTCCGCACGTACAGCCTGCCACGACCAGGTCACGCCTCGTTCTTGTTCTTGCCGCCGACCTTGTCGGGCGATTTCTTGGTCGCCGTGGACTTGGCACCCGAGCGTGAGCCGCCGCCCCGGCCTGTACCCGTACTTCCACGCGCGCCGTCGCCGCCCTTGGCCGTGACCGCTCCCGGATTTCCGCCCGCACCCTTCTGCGCCATGTCGAACGCCTCCTCTGATGGACGTTCAACCCGGCCGGCACAAAGGCGTTCCTCACCATTTCAGTGACTTAGATCAACCAAGGCGCTTCGAACTTCAGCCGGCAAGCCAGCTGGCGACAAGCGCAGCAGGCTTGCCGCAATCGGCGCCTCAACCTGCCGATCAACAAAGTTTAGTGACATATTTCAGGCAGTTATTTCAGGAACACAGCTGCTTCCACTTCAGTTCTATTTGCGCCAATCAACGGATGGAGAGTGGCGTATGTTGAAACGACTTGCAACAGCAGGTGCGGTGGCCGCACTTGCCGCGGGCGGCCTTGCGGTGGCCCAGACGGGATCGAGTAGCGGCGGCAGCTCCGGCAGCACCAGCCAGACGGGCGCGACCGGGTCCGGCGGCACGGGCAGCGGCGCCTATGGCACGACGGGAAGCGGAACGTCCGGCAGCGGCGGCGCCAACAGCGGCGGGGCCGGCTATGGCACCACCGGCAGTGGCGCGAGCGGCGCTGCAGGCGGCGGCGCGGCCGCCGGGGAACGCGGCTGACGACAGACTTCCACGCTTCTCCCCCCGCCCCTCGCCCCCGGGACGGTAGCGGAGACGATCCGGCCAGGCGACGCCGCCTGGCCGGATCCCTTTTGCTCTGCGCGGTTGCTGCCGCGGAGCTTTGGGGGAGCACCGGGCTCCATGCCCCGCATGCAACCGCCCATGCCGGCATCCCGGCGGGCATGGCCGAGGCGCTGCGCCTGCACCCGGCCCTTGCTCCTGCCTATGCCGAAGCCGGATATCGGCCGCTCTGGACCAGCGGCGGCCAGCCGACCCCCGCGTCGCGTACCCTGATCGGCCTGCTGGCGGAGCGCGATCGAGCGATCCCCAACTCCGCGCACTACGACCTGCCCCGGCTGCAGGCGCTCGCCGCGGCAAGTCCCGCGCAAGCGGGCTTGTTCGATGTGGCGCTGTCGCAAGCGCTGGCCGCCTTCGTGGCCGATACGGCGCAGCCCAGCCCTGGGCACCGCCTCTACTATGTCGATGCCGAACTGGCACCGCCCACCTCGCCGGCAGCCGTGCTGCACGCAGCCAGACAGGCGCCGTCGCCGGAACGCTATCTGGCAGGGCTGCAGGCCCGACACCCCTTCTACACCCGGCTCGACCAGGCAGTCGCAGCGTCCGGTGCCGCCTCGACGCCCGGACTCCGCGCGAGCCTGGATGCGGCGCGGGCGCTTCCCGGCGACGGCCGCCGGCATATCGTCGTCAACATCGCCTCGGCCGAGCTGTGGATGTTCGATGCCGGCGGCCGGATCGCGGACCATATGCGCGTGATCGTCGGCAAGCCGGGCATGGCCACGCCGCCGATGGCGGGGCTGATCCGCTATGCTGTGCGCACCCCCTATTGGAACCTGCCGCCCGACCTCGCTCGCGAACGCGCCCGCAAGATCGTGGCGGGCGATGCCGACCTGCTCACCCGCGAGCGGATCGAGCTTCTCTCCGCCGCGGGCGCAGATACCCGCCCCATCGATCCCGCCTCCGTCGACTGGCAGGCGGTTGCGGCCGGAGCCCGCACGATCCGGATGCGCCAGCTGCCGGGCCCCGACAACATGATGGGCCAGATCAAGTTCATGCTGCCTAATCGGCTCGGCATCTATCTGCACGACACGCCGATGAAGGCGGCATTCGCGCATGCGGACCGCCGTGCCAGCTCCGGCTGCGTGCGCCTGGAGGATGCGGAGCGCCTCGCCCACTGGCTGTTCGACGGCCACCCGCCCGCCGGAAACGGCACCGCCGAGCAGCGCTTCGACCTGCCGCGCCCGGTGCCGGTATACATCGTCAACCTCCCCGCCCTGTCGGCGGGCTAAGCACTTCGCGTGACATCGAGCGGGGCTGAACGTGCCGCCGCCTCCCCGCCGCAGGCAACGCCGGCAAAAACAGCCTAGCCTGGATCAGGCAAAGGCCTGTTTCCCGGAACCCGCGTCCTCCCCGATCCTTTGCCCTTTGATCTGCAATTGCACAGGAGAGTCACATGCCGGATGCGGCGATCCTCCATACCCCCGGCAGTCCCTATCTGCTCACGCTGCGGGACGCCCTGCGCGCGACGGAAGCGCCCATCGCAGCGTTCGAGATCGGCGGGCTGCAGGTGGAGATTCTGGCTACCAGCGATTCCGTCTTCGCCATTATCCGTCGCGAGGGCGCGGGCGGCCTTGCCGTCCGTGCAGCATTCATCCCCGCCCCCTTCGACTGCGTTGCCGCCCGCAAGGCGCCGGAAGAGGCGGCGCGGCTGCGCGTGACGAGCCGGCTGGGCGAACATGTCATTGCGTTCGTCGCCGAGCAGGACGCGCTGGAGCAGATCCGGATCGTCACCCGCTTTACCCCGGCCGTGGCGACGGTGCTGCCGTTCGTGCCCCGCGATCTCTATCCGCTGGGTGGCCGCGACGATCCCCTGCGCGCGGAAGGCACCGTGGAGGCGTCGCAGCGGGGGATCAACACCGGGCTGCTCTATTTCCGCATCGACGAACCGGCCTTCGGCAACGTCCTCTACGTCCAGAACCTGACCGCCTCCAACGACTATTTCCGTACGACCGGCACCAAGCCACGCGAGGTGGTGGGCGGTGCCTGGCCCGAACTCGGCTACAAGCTGCCGGTCCCGTCCGAGGACGCAGACCCGGCCGAGGTGGCGCTGGCCGCCGGCGAGACGGTCACGCTGTCGGACATGATCCTGGTGCTCCGCCACGAAGCGCCGCCGCACGAGCGGGAATCGGCGAGGCAGTTCCTCCAGATGCTGGGCACGGCCTACAGGATGCTCGAGCCCCCGCCAGTCGCATATCGCGATTGGGTGGCGCGCGCCGAACGGTCGCTGCGTGACCTGGAAGAGGCGCCCGAAGCGACCGTCCGCCATTATGGTCATCGCTACGTCCACCCGTACACCGCCGCCGAATATCCGGACATCATGGTGCAGATGTCGGTGATTGCCGCCCTGCACGACTGGGGCAATTGGCGCGGCGAGCCGCATCCGCTGGAGGCGGAGCTCAAGGGCGGCCTCCGCAAATTCTACGATCCGGACCTCAAGACGCTGCGGCGCTATCTGCCCAATGTCGGCAAGGACAAGGACGCCGACGCCGTCGACAGCTGGTATCTCTACCACCCGCTGGTGAACCTCGGGTTCCTTGCCCTCGATGGCGATGCGGAGGCGCGCGAGCTGTTCGTCGCATCGCTCGACTATGGCATCCGCGCCGCCCGGCATTTCGACTATCGCTGGCCGATCCAGTACGATGTCACCGATTTCAGCGTGATCACCGCCGAAGCTCCGGCCGATGGTCGCGGCCAGACCGACGTCGGCGGCATCTATGCCTGGGTGATGCTGCAGGCGTATGAACTGACCGACGAGACGCAGTATCTGGACGAGGCGCGCGCGGCGATCGACGCGGCGATGGGGCTGCGGTTCGACATCAACTATCAGGCCAACCTCACCGCCTGGGGGGCGGCGGCGTGCATGCGACTGTGGCGCATCACCAATCGCGACGTCTATCTGCAGCAGAGCTATGTCTATCTCGCCAGCTTCCTGCACAATGCGGTGATCTGGAACAGCCAGATCGGCCATGCGGCATCGTACGAGACCTTTCTGGCCGTCACATGCCTGCAGGACGCGCCCTACATGGCGATGTACGAGTGCTTCGACAGCTTCGTGGCGTTCGCCCATTATCTCGACGATGGCGGGCCCGAGCTCGAACCCGAAGCACGAATGCTGATCGGCGAATATTGCAAATACGTGCTCTCGCGCGCCTGGTATTATTATCCCGACGCGCTGCCCGACGACGCCATCGCCGAGAAACAGCGCGAGGCGAACGGCCATATCGATCGCACGCTCTCCTTCCCGCTGGAGGATCTGTACCCGGACGGACAGCAGGCGGGTCAGGTAGGGCAGGAAGTCTATGGCGCCGGTGCCGCCTTCATCTTCGCGTCGCGCGCGTTCCATCGCATCGACGGGGCGCCGTTCCTGCTGTTCTGCGATTCCCTGGTCCGCGCTTTGGAGCGGACCGGCGACAAGGCGCTCACGCTCCAGCTTGACGCCGGGGAGACCGCCACCGCCAACGTGCGGCTGGTCCGGCTGAAGCGCCGCACGCTGCCCAAGAGCAGCCTCACCACCGCCGGCGGCGCCGCGATCCGCCCGAGCGGTACGTCCGACGATCGCACCGACTATGTCGTGCCGGCGAACGGCCGGCTGATCCTCATCTGGGAATGATCATGGCGCTTGAAACAACAGCACTCACCGGCAAACGCATCGTCCTCACCGGCGGGACCACCGGCATCGGCCGGGCGACGCTCGCCCTGCTTTCCTCCGAAGGTGCCCGGTTGCTCACCTTCGGGCGGCATCGCGAACCGCTGGACGATGCGCTCGCGCTGACCCAAGGGCGCGCAACCGGCATCGTCGCCGACGCGGCGACCCAGGAGGGTGTCGACAGCGTCTTCGCGGCCGCCGATGCGGAACTGGGCGGCGTCGACATGCTGGTGACCTGCGCGGCGCTCGGCGCGCAGCCGATCCACGAAATGGCCGATGCGGACTGGCGCTATGTGATCGACACCAACCTGACCGGCACGCTCGCCTGCGCCAAGGCGGCGATCGCGCGCATGGAGCGGCAGGGCGGCGGGCACCTGTTGTTCGTCGGCTCGATCAGCACCGAGATCAAGGCCAAGGGCGAGAGCGTCTATGCGGCGACCAAGGCCGGCATCCAGGCCTTCGCCGAGACGCTGCGCAAGGAAGTCGCGAAGAAGAACATCAAGGTCAGCGTGATCCAGCCAGGTTCGGTCGACACCGACATGCAGGAATGCAGCGAAGAGGACAAGGTCGAGGCGGTCGCGAAGGCCGAGATGCTGCATGCCGGGGAAATCGCCGAGGCGATCCGCTTCGTGCTCACCCGCAGTGCTGCGAGCGACGTGGTCAACCTGCGGATCGAGCCGCTGGTCCAGAAGACCAGCTGAGCGCTACGACCGATCCGTGCGCCGCTGCCGCATCCGCGCGCGGGCATCGCGAAGCAGCGCGGCGGGCAGATCGGTGGTCGAGCGCAGGCCTGCGACGCTCGAGATGTTGCGGATCGTGCGGCGGGTTTCGTTGAGCAGCTGCCCCACCATCTCGCGCCGCTCGATCTCGCCATGCTCCTCCACCAGCGAAAGACGGTGGATCGCATAGATGCCGATCAGCCCGGCAATCAGGAAGTAGAAGTCCCACCGCGTCAGCACGAAGGGCAGCGCGAAGACGCCGGTGGGGCTGCTCCAGCGCACTAGCAGCTCGAACTGGCGGGCGGCGAAGAAGTCGGCGAGCAGCCCGCCCAGGATCGGCGCCAGGCCCGCCGCGGCGGCGGTTACCATCGCGTTGGTCGCGACATAGGCGGTGGCGGCGCCCTTAGGCGAGAGCTTGAGCGCGATATTCGTATTGGCCAGCGTCACCCCGGCGATCGTGGCGCCCATCAGCAGGTGCAGGCCGAGCAGCCACAGCTTCACCAGGTCGCGGTCGGCGAACTGCGAGGCACCCGCCATCGCCACGATCGCGAGGATATAGGCGGGCGCACACACCGCCAGCACCGACTTGTTGGCAAAGCGGTCGCTCAGCGTGCCCCAGAGGCGCAGCGCGAGGATGTTGGCGATCTGGCTCGCCACGCTCAGCACCATCACGAAGCTGATGTTGAAGTGGAGCTGGCGGACGATGAAGACGGTGAAGAAGGGCGTCGCGAAGTTGATCGCGAACTGCCAGCTGGCGACGAACACCAGCAGCCGCCGGAAATTGCCGTCGCGTAAAGGACGGCGCAGCAGCTCGACGAGGTCGGCCGGCCCCGGCGCGGGCGGCATCAACGGCTCGGGCATGCCGGCGACGACGCGCGCGCTGATCAGCCCGGTGATGCAGCCCGCCGCGAACATGCCGGCAAAGACCAGATCCCGCCCGAACGATCCCGGCGGCGTCCAGTCGAGCGCCAGCGCGGCGGCGAGGCCCAGCAACAGGCTGATCGCGGTCAGCCACACCGTCCGCTTGGCGAAGACGGTGCCGAGCCGCTCCTCGGGCGCGAGATCGCGCATCCAGGCGTTCCACGCGCAGGATCCGATCGCCCCCAGCCCGCACAATATCAGCTGGGCGGCAAGGAAGGAGAGCAGCGGCAGCGTCCCGCTGAAGAAGGCGAGCACCGCCATGATCGCCAGCATCAGCCGGCCGAGCAGGCTGGTGAACACCGCGATCCGCTTGCGCGCCCGCATCCGCTCGACCAGGCCGATCGCCGGCAGCTGGAGCAGCTGCGCGAGAAACGGCGCGCTGGCCAGGACACCGACCATCGCGTTCGACGCGCCGAGATGCAGCGCAAAGGCAGTGAGGATCACCCCCGTAGTCAGCGCCGCGGTGCCGCCGGAGAAGATCGCCTCGGTGACGAGCAGCCGCAGCCCGCGCTCGCGCTCCTCCGACGACACTTCCGGTTGCGGCTGCAGGCTAATCATCACTCGGCAACGTGCGGCACGTCGCCCGGTGCCGGTAGCGCGAAGCAATGTGCAACATAAGTTACCGAGAAATATGGATTAAAGCTCGCAGGTGGCGGTCCGATGTCGGCGTTCGACGGTTGGGTAGGCAAGCTTTCCCGCCCGTGCCGAGGAGCATGATGCGAATCCACCATCTCAATTGCGGCACCGATTGTCCGCTGGGCGGCGCGCTGTTCGACGGCCGCTCGATTGCGCCGCTCGGGCGGCTGATCTGCCACTGCCTGCTGATCGAAACCGACGCGCATGGCCTGGTAC
>JAPJRE010000202.1 GCA_030824725.1 Sphingomonas sp. | reverse complement strand
AGCATCGACATTGCCGAATTCGGCGCGCGCGCCGTGGTGCGCCTCGCCGGACTGATCGACGGCGCCGCCGACGACACGCTCGAATGGCGCGCGCCGATCGTCATCGCGCGGGAATCGACCCGCCAAAACCTGAAAAACACAACAGAAAACCCGATCCGCCGGGGAGATAGAGAGTGACCATGAACAAGCTAGTTTTGCGTTCCGCATTGCTGACGATGACCGTGCTGGGCAGCGGTGCCCTGCTCGCGCCGGCCCCCGTGCAGGCCCAGGTCGGTCAGGCATCGCTGCGCGGCACGATCACCACGCCGGCCGGCAACCCGGTCACCGAAGTCACCGCGATCGAAGTGTCGACCGGCATTCGCCGCAGCGCGACCGTCGGCGCCGATGGCAGCTACAACTTCGCCTCGCTGCGCCCGGGCACCTATCGCCTGGAGATCAAGCTGCAGAACGGCGTGCGCAATTCGGATGCCTTCACGCTGCGCGTAGGCCAGAATGCCGGCCTCGACCTCGATCTCACCACGACCAGCGCCCCCACCACCGATGCCGGCGCGGCACCCGAGGGCGGCGACACCACCGCCGCGGCGGGGGACGAGATCGTCGTCACCGGCAACCGCATCCGCTCGCTGGACGGCGGCCAGGTGGGCATCAACATCACCCAGCGGCTGATCGAGCAGCTGCCGCAGAACAACCGCAACTTCCTCGCCTTCGCCGATCTCGCACCGGGCGTGCGCTTCATCGAGGGCGCCAACGGCGAATCGCGCATCCAGGGCGGCGCGCAGAACAGCAACACCGTCAACGTGTTCATCGACGGCGTCAGCCAGAAGGACTATGTCCTCAAGAACGGCATCACCGGCCAGGACAGCTCGGCGGGCAACCCCTTCCCGCAGCTCGCGATCGGCGAGTATCAGGTGCTTTCGTCCAACTACAAGGCGGAGTTCGACCAGGTGAGCTCGGTGGCGATCACCGCTGCCACCAAGTCGGGCACCAACGAGTTCCACGGCGAAGGCTTTATCGACTACACCAACCAGGATCTGCGCTCGCGCCGGCCGAGCGAGCTCTTCCCGACCAAGCGGGACAAGGTGAATTCGAACAACAAGCAGTTCGGCCTCGCTTTGGGCGGGCCGATCATCCGGGATCGCGCGCACTTCTTCGTCACCTACGAAGGCAAGCGGATCGACAGCCCCTATGACGTGCGGCCCGACAACGGCATCGCGCCGAGTACCCTGCCCCAGCAGTATCAGCAGTATTTCGGCAGCTTCTCCCAGCGCTTCAACGAGGACCTCTATTTCGGCAAGCTCGACTTCGAGCCGAGCGAGAAGGACCTGATCGAGCTGACCGGCAAGTACCGCAAGGAATCGGGCAGCCAGATTTCCACGGGTGTTGCCGCCGCGAGCACCGCGACGCTCAACAAGGTCGAGGAAAAGCGCTTCATGGGGCGCTGGCAGCGCAGTGAAGACAACTGGATCAACGACGCCCGCGTCTCCTACCAGGATACGCGCTGGGCCCCGACCCCGGCGACTGGCGGCGTCACGTCGCTGTTCCAGGCGACCCCCGTCGTCAACGGCAACCGCAGTCGCTTCGCCCTGCTGCGCTTCGGCGCGGGCAGCAACCAGCAGGACAAGGGCCAGAAGGGCTGGACCGTCCAGGACGACTTCACCTGGACCGGCTTTGACGGGCACACGATCAAGGTCGGCGCGAAGGCGAGCTGGATCAAGCTGCGCTCGCTCGAGCAGAACCTCACCAACCCGCTCTACACCTATGACGTCAACGCGTTCAGCCAGACCGGCTTCAACGATGCGATCCCCTATCGCGTCCAGTTCGGCGCACCCACCGCGTCGGGCTCCGCGGACGTCCGCTCGAACAACTTCCAGTTCGGCGTCTATGCGCAGGACGACTGGGACGTGACCTCGCGCCTGACCCTCAATCTCGGCCTGCGCTGGGATTATGAGCGGACGCCCGCCTATCTCGATTTCGTGACGACGCAGGAGAACATCACGGCGGTGTCGCCCGCCAACTACCCCAACCTCGTCAACGCCGACTACAACATCAACGACTATATCTCGAACGGCCGCAACCGGAAGGCGTTTACCGGCGCGTGGCAGCCGCGGCTCGGCTTCACCTACCGCTTCGACGAAGCGGGCCGGTTCGCGATGTTCGGCGGCTATGGTCGCTCGTACGATCGCAACCAGTTCGACTTCCTCCAGCAGGAAGTGAGCCAGGGCGCCTTCCCGACCCGCAGCTTCAACTTCATCGGCGCGGATTCGCAGAACCCCTGCACGCCGTCGACCACCTGCGTCGCATGGAACCCGATCTACCTCACCGCCGAAGGCCGCCAGCAACTGCTCGCCGGGACCACCGGCGGCGGGCGCGAGTTCCGCTTCCTCAACAACAATCTCAAGATTCCCTATTCGGACCAGTTCAGCCTGGGCCTGCGCGGCCGGTTCGATCTGGTCGGGCTGGAAGTCGGCTACACCCACGTCACCAGCAAGAACGGCTTCGTCTTCCTGCTCGGCAACCGCCGGCGCGACGGCAGCTTCTTCTTCGACAACCCCGCCAGCGCGACCGACACGCCCTCGGCACCGTTCGGCGATCCGCCCCCGGGCTATGGCGCGATCATCCTCGGCACCAACGGCCTGCGCACCGCATCGGATTCGGCCTATTTCAAGGTCACCAAGACCTACACGCCGGCCTCGCCCTGGAGCATCGACGCGACCTATACCTTCACCGAGGCGAGCGAGAACCGCCAGTTCGGTGAGACCTTCTCGCTCGATTACCCGTCGATCGACGACTATCCGACGCTGCGTTCGTCGGGCGTGCCACGGCATCGGCTGGTTATCGCCGGCAGTGTGGATCTGCCGCTCGGCATCGCCCTGTCGTCCAAGCTGCAGGTCGAATCCGCAGCGTATCAGAAGGGCTTCATCGATCAGGCGAATCCGTTCCAGCGCGTCCTGGTCGGCCGGTTCACCGATGGCACGGGCGGTGGCTGGGGCCGGCGTCAGATCGATCTGGCCGTCACCAAGTATGTGCCGATCAAGTTCATCAGCGACCAGACCCGCCTGCGCTTCCGCGTCGACGTGCTGAACGTGTTCGACGACTGGAATTTCGTCGACTTCAACAACAATCCGACCTCGCCGGACTGGGGCCGCCAGGTAGGCTACAGCGTCGGCGGCAACCCGCCGCGCACCGTCAAGCTCTCGGTCGGCTACTCCTTCTGATCCCTCCTACTGGGGCGGCGCCCCTCCCTTGGGCCGCCCCACTTTTTCAGGACCACCATCATGATCGATCGCAGGCAACTGCTCGGCTCCGGCGCACTCGCGCTGACGGGCCTCGCGGGCGCATGCTCGCGCCCAGGAGGCCGCCTTGGCAGCGCGGGGCCCGCACCCGGCGCAGACCCGCTGATCCGCGACCTTCAGGAACGTACGTTCCGCTATTTCTGGGACACCACCGATCCCGAGACCGGTCTCGCCCCCGATCGCTGGCCCACCCCCTCCTTCGCCTCGATCGCCGCGGTGGGGTTCGCGCTCACCGCCTATCCGATCGGCGTCACCAACGGCTGGATCACCCGCGAACAGGCGCGCACCCGCACGCTCGCCACGCTGCGCTTCTTCGCCACCGCGCCGCAGGGCGACGGCCAGAGCGACGCCAGCGGCTACAAGGGCTTCTTCTACCATTTCCTCGGCGTGACCAAGGGCCGCCGCTTCGCCCGGGCCGAGCTTTCGACGATCGACACCGCGCTGCTGCTGGGCGGCGTGCTGTTCGCGCAGAGCTGGTTCGATGCCGACGAGCCCGCCGAGGCCGAGATCCGCGCCCTCGCCGACCAGCTTTATGCCGCGGTCGACTGGACCTGGATCACCCCGCGCCCGCCCTTCGTGTCGATGGGCTGGCACCCCGACAGCGGCTTCATCCCCTCAGACTGGAACATCTATAACGAGGGGCTGCTGCTCTACGTGCTCGCGCTCGGCTCGCCGAGCCATCCGCTGCCGCCCGAGACCTGGACGGCGTGGACGGCGCGCTTCGACGCGCAGTGGAGCGACAAATGGGGCGAGCCGCACCTCCATTTCGCGCCCTTGTTCATCCACCAGTACAGCCATTGCTGGATCGATTTCCGCGGCATCCGCGATTCCTACATGGCCGCCAAGGGCATCGATTACTTCGAGAACAGCCGCCGCGCGGTGCGGGCGCAGCGCAATTATGCAATCGCCAATCCGGGTGGCTGGGCCGGCTATGGCGCGGATGTGTGGGGCCTGACCGCCTGCGACGGGCCGGGCGACTTCCGGCAGCGGATCGGCGGCCGCGAGCGCCAGTTCTTCAGCTACTCCGCACGCGGGCCCGATGATCGCGACGACGGCACGCTGGCGCCGACGGCCGCTGCCGCCTCGATCGCGTTCGAGCCGGAACTGGCCGGCCGCGCGGTGGCGACGATGCACGCGCGCTATGGCCGCGGCATCTATGGCCGCTACGGCTTTCTCGACAGCTTCAACCCCACGCTGACCCGCGCGACCGCGCCCCTCAAGCACGGCAAGATCGTGCCCGGCATCGGCTGGGTCGACGGCGACCATCTGGGGATCGACCAGGGGCCGATCCTGCTGATGATCGAGAACCTCCGCACCGGCCTGGTATGGGAGGTGATGCGCCGCAACCCGCATATCCGTCGCGGGCTGCAGCGCGCTGGCTTCAAGGGCGGCTGGCTTTAATCGTCCTGCCGGTCGGTCTTCTTGGGTGCGACCCAGACATGGACCGGCACGACGACCTTGCCCGGGGCGGGCTTGCCGATATCGACGCGGCTGGCCTGGACCAGTTCGCCGTTCGAGAGCGTGAAGGACGCCCAGGGCTTGGGCATGCGGTTGAACGTCATCTTCTGGATGGGTTCGCCGGTGTTCGAATTCATGATGGTAGCAATGACTGGCATGCGCCTGCCGCTATTCGGGCGGGCGCCGGGCTGTCCAGCGGGGGCGCCGACGAATCTGTGGATAGCGCCCCTTCCCCGCCGCGCGATCCGCGCTAAAGCGCGGGGGCACCACAGCGGAAGAAGGGGACGCGGCCATGATCATTCGCAGCGACGAGACGCTCGACGTCGAGGTGCCGGGCGGCGGCACGATGCGGGTGCACCTGTTTCGGCCCGCGGTGGAGGGGCGCTTCCCTGGCGTGCTGCTCTTCTCCGAGATCTACCAGGTGACCGGACCGATCCGGCGGCTGGCGGCGATGCTGGCGGGCAACGGCCTGCTCGTGGCGGTGCCCGAAGTCTATCACGAATATGAGCCGGCCGGCACCGTGCTCGCCTATGATCCCGCCGGCACCGATCGCGGCAACGCGCTCAAGATCACCAAGCCCGTCGCCGCCTTCGATGCGGATGCAACCGCAGCATTGACTGCGCTTGCCGACCATCCCGCCTGCAGCGGGAAGCTCGGCACGTTCGGCGTGTGCCTTGGCGGCCACCTGGCCTATCGCGCGGCGCTCGATCCGCGCGTCTCGGCTGCGGCCTGCTTCTACCCGACCGACATCCATTCGGGCACGCTGGGCGAAGGCCGTAGCGACGACAGCCTCGCCCGGATGGCGGAGCTGAAGGCGGAGCTGCTGCTCGTATGGGGGCGGCAGGATCCGCACATCCCCTTTGCCGGCCGTGAGGCGATCCGCGCGCGGCTGGAGGAAGTCGGCGCCAGCTATGCCTGGCACGAATTCAACGCCCAGCATGCCTTTCTGCGCGACGAGGGCCCCCGCTACGATCCCGCACTGTTCCTCCAGGCGATGGACCTGACGATCGGCTTCTATCGCCGCACCCTCGCCTGACCGACTGGGGCGGCGGCCCGCGGGCTTTGACCTTTGCCGCGACAGCGCCCACAACCATCGCCGATGCCCGAACCCTTGCGCAGCGTCGCCTTTGAAGGCGTGGGAAAATCCTATGCGAAGGGCGTCCGCGCGGTGGCTGACGTGTCGCTGGAGATCGCGGGCGGCAGCTTCGTCGCGCTGGTCGGGGCGTCGGGTTCGGGCAAGTCGACGCTGCTCAAGATGGTCAACCGGCTGATCGAGCCGAGCGTGGGCCGCGTGACCATCGACGGCGTTGCCGTGGACGCGGAACCGCCGCACCTGCTCCGCCGGCGGATCGGCTATGTCTTCCAGAATGTCGGTCTGTTCCCGCACCTGACCGTGGGGGAGAATGTGGCGATCGGCCTGCGGCTGGCGGGCGTGCGCGATCGGGATGCGCGGGTCGCCGAGCTGCTGCGGCTGGTCGACCTTCCGGAGGCGATGGCAGGCCGCATGCCCGACGCGCTCTCCGGCGGGCAGCGCCAGCGGGTCGGCGTCGCCCGTGCGCTCGCCACCGCGCCCAGGCTGCTGCTGATGGACGAGCCGTTCGGCGCGCTCGATCCGGTCACCCGCGACGCGCTCGGCAAGGCGATTCGTGCGCTGCACGAAGCTATGGGGCTCACCGCCATCCTGGTCACCCACGACATGGCCGAGGCGCTGCTGCTCGCCGATCGCATCCTGGTGATGGACGCCGGCCGCGTCGTCGGCGACGCGAGCCCGCGCGACCTGCTCGCCGGCAAGGGCGGCGCGGCGGCGGATGCGCTGGTCGCGGTCCCGCGCGAACAGGTCGAACGGCTGGCGGCGCTGGCCCGATGACCAGCGCCTTCGCCCGCGTCCCCGAATTGCTGGCGCAGCATTTGCTGCTCGCCTTCGCCGCGCTGCTGCTCGGCATCGCGATCAGCCTGCCGCTCGCGGTGCTCTCCGCCCGCCACCGCGGCGTCGCGCGCGCGGCGCTGGGGTTGGCGAGCCTGATCCAGACCATCCCCAGCCTCGCGCTGCTCGCGCTTTTCTACCCGCTGCTGCTGTGGCTCTCGGGATTGGCGGGCGGCGGCATTCCGGCATTGGGCTTCCTGCCCTCGCTACTCGCCCTCACCCTCTACGCGCTGCTGCCGATCCTGCGCAACGCGGTCACCGGTCTCGTCACGCTCGATCCGGCGGTGCGCGAGGCGGCGGACGGCGTCGGCATGACTCGCTGGCAGAGGCTGCGGCTGGTCGAGGCCCCGCTGGTCGCGCCGGTGGTGATGGCGGGCATACGCACCGCCGCGGTCTGGACGATCGGGGCGGCGACGCTGTCCACCACCGTCGGCCAACCGAGCCTGGGTGACCTGATCTTCGCCGGCCTGCAGACCCAGAACTGGACACTGGTGCTGGCCGGATGCATCGCGGCGGCGGCACTCGCGCTGGCGGTGGACGCCCTGCTCGGGCTCGCCGAATGGGGCATGGCTCGGCGCCGCCGCGCGCTGGTGTGGCTGAGCCTGGGGC
>JAPJRE010000201.1 GCA_030824725.1 Sphingomonas sp. | reverse complement strand
CGAAATATCACGATTACGACAGCGAAATCAGCGACTTACTTGGAGAATGTGGGATAGAAAGCCGATGTCCTGGTCGCGCAGGCCGAGGTCGCGCTTGATGTCGTCGGCCAGGATCGCGACGATCTGGCGATCGACGAAGTTGAGGATATAGACGAGCAGCAGCAGCGACAGCACATACCACGCATAGGGGGTAGCCTTCGCCCCATCGGGCGTTGCGGGCATGCTGGCCATATCCTCTCCTTCGGCGTTGTGCGTGCCGTTGCCAGCCAGGCTAGCAGAGCGTACCCGTTTTACGAAAGGATGATTTTCGCGATGGCCGAACCGGCATTCCTGTTCGTCTGCTTGGGCAATATCTGCCGCTCGCCCTTGGCCGAGGCGGCGTTCCGCGCGGCGGCGGAAGATGCCGGCGTGGCGGTGATCGCCGATTCGGCGGGGACCGGCGGCTGGCATGCCGGCGAGCAGCCCGATCGCCGCTCGATCGCAGTTGCGGGCAAGCACGGCATCGACATCACCGGCCAGCGCGCGCGCCAGGTGACGCGCGAGGATTTCGACCGGTTCGACCATATTCTCGCGCTCGATCCGCAGAACCTCGCCGACCTGCGCCGGATCGCGCCCAAGGGTGGCCGCGCCCGGTTGCGGCTGCTGCTCGACGCGGTGCCCGGCTGGGAAGGCCGCGCCGTCGACGATCCCTATTATGGTGGGCCGGAAGGCTTCGACCGCACCTGGGCCGAGGTGCGCGCGGCGGCCGACCGGCTGGTGGAAGAACTCGTAGAAACGCGTTGAACGAACCGAAGGAGAGGGACGATGGCATTCACCGGACGCGAACTGCGCTCGACGCTGAGCGAGGACGGCGCGCTGCGGCTGTCGCTGGAGCAGGTGACTTATGACGAACCGGCGGCGGACGAAGTCATCGTTCGAATCGAGGCGGCACCGATCAATCCGAGTGACCTCGGCCTGCTGCTTGGCCCCGCGCAGGTCGATACGCTGCGGCAGGATGGCGATGCGCTGGTGTTCGAGGTGCAGAAGGGCCGGCTGGGCAGCATGAAGGCGCGGCTCGGCCAGTCGATGCCGGTGGGCAATGAAGGCGCCGGCACGGTGGTCGCGGCCGGCGCCGACGCTGCATCGCTGTGGGGCAAGCGAGTCGCGGCGGTAGGCGGCGCGATGTTCGCCGATTATCGCGTGCTCAAGGCGCGCGACGTGGTCGAGCTGCCTGAGGGTATCGCGGCGGCGGACGGTGCGGCGATCTTCGTCAATCCGCTGACCGCACTCGGCTTCGTCGAGACGATGCGGCGCGACGGGCACGGCGCGATCGTCCATACCGCCGCCGCCTCGAACCTGGGGCAGATGCTGCAGAAGATCTGCCTCGCCGACGGGGTGCCGCTGGTCAACATCGTCCGCTCCGAGGAACAGGCGGCGATCCTGCGTGGCATCGGCGCCACCCATGTGGTGAACAGCCGTGACGAGGATTTCCGCGCCAGGCTGACCGATGCGGTGGCCGAGACCGGTGCGACCGTGGCGTTCGACGCGATCGGTGGCGGCACGCTGGGCAGCGACATCCTCCAGGCGATGGAAGCCGCGGCGGTGCGAAAGATGGCGGAATATAGCCGTTATGGATCCGAGCAGTTCAAGCAGCTCTACATCTACGGGGCGCTCGACCTGGCGCCGACCAGCCTCAACCGCCTGGCCTTCGGCTTCCAGTGGAGCGTCTCGGGTTGGCTGCTGACGCCGTTCCTGCGGCGGGCGGGCATGGAGACGCTGGGGGCAATGCGGCAGCGCATCCTCGCCGAGCTCACCACCACCTTCGCCAGCCGCTACACCCGCACCATCGGGCTGGCCGAAGCGCTGCAGCCGGACGTGCTGCGCGCCTATGAGCGCAAGGCGACGGGGGAGAAGTTCCTGATCGAACCCGGGCGGGGGTGAGTCGGGGAAGCCCTCTCATTCCGGGTTGCGGGTTTCAGACAAATTGTTTCCAGTGCATGTCGGAATGAACTTTCTCAACCTCTTGCCCTCTACAATGCAGCTGGGTGGGCTGAACGCGGGGCCGGTGGCGCAACGCCGGCACCCGACGCGTGAGGGACTGAAATGCTGCACTGGTTGGAAGTAAAGGCGCCTATTCGGGAGAAGCTGAAAGTCACCTTCGGCGCGATGATCGGGATCATGGTGGTCCTCGCGGTGCTCAACCTGGTGCTGCCGCACTGGGTGATGCTGGGCCTCAACGTCGTGGTGATCGCGAGCGCTTTCGTGCTCACCCGCATGTTCAGCCGCGTCATCGCCGATCCCTATGTCGCGACCGTCGTGCGGATGGAGGGCCTCGCTGCCGGCAACCTTGCCGCGCCGATCGCATACACCGACTATCAGGATTGCGTGGGCCGGATCTCGCGCGGGATGCTCGTTTTCCGCGATGCCGCGGTGGCGCAGCGCGAGGCCGCAGAACAGCAGGCCGAGGTGGTGCGGGTGCTCGGCCAGTCGCTCGAGCGGCTCGCCAGGGGCGACCTCACCGCCGACGTCACCGCTGACTTCCCCGGCGCCAATGCGGTACTCAAGACCAATTTCAACGAAGCGCTGGCGTCGCTACGCGAACTGGTGCGCTCGGTATCGGTGTCTGCCGAGACGATCAGCACCGGCTCCGCCCAGATCGCCGTCGCCTCCGAGGATCTCTCGCGCCGCACCGAAAGCGCGGCGGGCAGCCTCCAGGAGACCGTCCAGTCGATCGGCGAGATGGACCAACGGCTGCGCAGCACCGCCGGCAGCGCCAGCCAGACCGTGGCGCGCGCAGACGGTGCAATCGCGTCGGTCCAAGCCGGTCGCGACGTCGCCGACGAGGCAGTCTCGGCGATGAGCCGGGTGTCGGAAAGCGCCAAGGGCATCGACGACGTGATCGAAGGGCTCGACAAGATCGCGTTCCAGACGCGCGTCCTCGCGATGAACGCCGCGGTGGAGGCTGGTCGCGCCGGCGAGGCCGGGCGTGGCTTCGCGGTGGTCGCCGATCTCGTCTCGGCCCTTGCGATGCGCGCCGAGGAAGAAGCGGGCCGCGCTCGCGATCAGCTGACCACCACCCAGGCCGATGTCACCGCCGCGGTGGGCATGGTCCAGCGCGTCGACGACGCCTTCGCCGCGATCGCCAACGACGTGCGGGAGGTCCATGGCCTGCTCGGCAGCATGGCGACCGCCAACCAGGCCCAGGCCTCGTCGATCGGCGAGATCAGCACCGCGATGACGGTGATGGACCAGGCGACCCAGCAGAATGCCGCAATGGTCGAGGAAACCTCCGCCGCCGCGCGCAACCTCAGCCGCGAAGTCGAGGCGCTGAAGCGCTCGGCCCACGCCTTCAACGTCGGCGATGCGCACAATCCCCGGATGAGCCTGCCGCTGCAGCGCCCCAATTTGTCCAAGCGCGGCAGCGCGGGCGGCCGGTCCGCTCCTGCCCCAGCGCCGGCCATGGCCGAAGGCGACTGGGCGTCGTTCTGACGACGTCCGCCCGGCTCAGCCTTCCATGCCCGCATGGGCGTGGAGGCGCTGCCGGGAAGACATCAGCGTCCCCACCGGCTTGGCGATCGGCGCGAACATGCCGAGGCCGAGCCGCTGGCCAGGCAGGTTGACATACACCGCCTCGATGCCGCGCGCGCTATAGGCCTCATGCCAGAAGCCTGCCCCCTGCGGATCCTTGAGAAAATCGCGCCACCAGACGCTGTGCGGCGCGCTGCGGGTGAAGGCCTCCAGGCTCGGCAGGTCGCGCCAATATTGGCGGAAGCCGACATGGTTCCAGCCGAACAGCATCCCGTCCTCGGCGAGCAGCCCATCGGGCGGGTTCTTCTTGATCTCGGCCAGCCCGCGGCCGATCCGCATCATCGCGGGGAGCGCACGCCAGCGGCGGAGCTTGAACCCCAGTATCACCACGATCAGCTCGGGATAGGCAGCGAGATCGACCGTCTCGCGAAGCGTGTTGGCTTGCATGGCGAGTCTCCTTGTTTACACTGTACACGATACGGGTGGTTTACGGTGTAAACAAGATGGAAATTGCAGACGGACTGCGCGCGCGGCTGATCGATGCCGCGACGGCGCTGCTGGACGAACAGGGCGAGGCCGGGGTGACGCTGCGCGCGCTCGCCAAGGCGACGGGCGTGTCCGCGATGGCGCCCTATCGGCACTTCGCCGACAAGGCGGCGCTGCTGGGCGCGGTGGCGGAGGCGGGGTTCGCCGAACTCGCGGTGGTGCTGGCGGAAGCGGACCGGGCCGAGCCGGCCAAGGCGGCACTGGTCGCGCAGGGGTGCGCCTATTTCCGCTTCGCGCAAGCCCATCCGGCGATGTTCCGGCTGATGTTCGGCGGCAATCCCGGCTGCGCGGTGGAACCCCAGCATTATGGCGAGGCCTTCGCGATCCTGTCGCGGCGGGTCGCCAGCCTCGCGAGGGGCGATCCCGGGCCGGCGACGCTCGCCGCCTGGGGCGTGGTGCACGGCCTGTCGACGCTGGCGCTCGACGGCAAGGTGCCGGCCGAAGACGGCGTGGTCCGCGCCGCGATGGCGCTGGTGGCGGATGGGGTGGCGGGTGCTCAGCCCCGCAGCGGGTAGCGCTCGATCGCTTCGTAGCTCGCGCCCTCGCGGCCGAGATGGCTTTCGTAGAGCAGGAAGCTGTCGACGGTGAATGGCGCGCTGGCGAGCCCGGCATGCGCCTCCAGGAACCGCTCGTTGGCGCCTGCCTGGACGTTCATTCGGGCGAGGGTGACGTGCGGCAGATAGGCGCGGCGCTCGGGTTCGAGGCCCGCGCGGACCAGCGCCTGGTCGATCTTGTGGTGGAGCTGGGTCACCGTCTCGTGCGGCCGCAGCCCGGCCCAGAGCGCGTTGGGCCGCCCGCGCGCGTCGAACTCGCCGACGCCGGCGACCGCCAGTTCGAAGGGTGCAAAGCGGACATTGCCGAGCGCGAGCGCGACGTCCTCCGCCACCGGTCGCTCGACTTCGCCGATATAGCGGAGCGTGCAGTGGAGCTGATCGTCGCTCTGCCAGCGCGCACCCGGCACGCCGCCGGCAAGGCCGAGCAATTGCGCGCGAATCGCGGGGGGCGGGCGGAAGCCGACGAACAGACGATGCATGCCGGCGATCCTAGGCGCGCCGACGGCCAGGTCCATCCCCGAGCGGTGGTGTCGCCGCGCGCACCGGCATGGCCGGAGCTGCCTCCGCGGCGAGCCGCCGCCTGCGCAGGTCCGGCCATGATGTTCAGCGGATGCCGCCGCTCGCGGTGATGACCTCGCCGGTCAGCCAGCGTGCATCGTCCGACGCGAGGAAGGCGACCACGTCGGCGATGTCGTCCGGCCTGCCCGCGCGGCCGAGCGGCGTCTGCGCGACCAAGCCCGTTTCCATGTCGGAGCCGACGATCCCCGCGCTGTGGGTGCCTTCGGTGACGACATAGCCGGGGCTGACCGTATTCACGCGAATCTTCCGCGGCGCGAGTTCATTGGCGAGCACCCCCGAAATGGCATTCACAGCCCCCTTCGTGCCCGCATAGGCAGCGGCGCCGGGCGTGTTCACATGGGTGATCGCCGACGAGATGTTGATGATGCTGGCACCTTCGCCGAG
The DNA here is from genome assembly GCA_030824725.1 of Sphingomonas sp. Classification (GTDB taxonomy): domain Bacteria; phylum Pseudomonadota; class Alphaproteobacteria; order Sphingomonadales; family Sphingomonadaceae; genus Sphingomonas. The sequence continues at coordinate 1,732 of JAPJRE010000201.1, read as the reverse complement.
GTGCGGGGACGCGGCCTGGGTCGCGAGGAGCACGCCGAGCACATTCACGTCGAACTGGCGCCGATAATGATCCTCGGTCAGCGCCTCGATCGGGGCGAATTCGTAGATGCCCGAATTGTTGACCAGCACGTCCAGCCGGCCGAATTCGCGAATGGCGGTATCGACCAGCGCCTGCGCCTCCGCGGCCTTCGACACGTCGCCCTGCGCCGCGAGGGCCCGCCCGCCAGCGGAAAGGATGTCCTGCACCACCGCCTCGGCGCCCGCCCGGCTCGAGGCGAAATTCACGATGACCGCTGCGCCCTGCGTCGCCAGTGCCTTGGCGATGGCCGCGCCGATCCCTTTGGATGCGCCGGTGACGATCGCCACCTTCCCGTTCAGTTTTGCCACTTGAACCAACCTCCGACATGGGCAGGCGGTGAAACACCCGCCTTCATCCCATAGTTCGGAATATTGGAACTAATGCGGTTTCCGTCAAGCGTCCCTATATGGAAGTCGCATGAGACCCCTGATTCACCCTGGCGTGGACGAGCTTCGCCCCGAAGCGATCCTGCACGCGCTTTCGGATCCTGCTCGCGCGGCGATCTTCGCCAACATCATGCGGGCGGGCTGCGGGAAGGCATGCTCGGCCGTATCGACGGTTGGCGATCGGGTCATTCCCAAGTCGTCCTTGTCCAACCACTTCAAGGTGCTGCGGGAAGCCGGCCTCATTCGCAGCGAGCGCCACGGCGTGGAGATCCGCAACCATCCCCGCTGGGAGGAGGTCGAGGCCCGCTTTCCCGGACTGCTTGCCGGAATCATCAATGCCTATGCGGCGAGTTGCGGCGACGATCCGCCCGTCTTCCAGGATGCGGCGGCCTTGTGAGCCGATGCGCCAGGTGTCGACGGCGCTATCACGTTCAAAGCGCAGGGGAAGTTTCCCATGCCTCTGTTTCGAAACGTTGCTCGGCCCAGTTTCGCTTGAAAACCCCTGTGGCGAGGCCGATATTCCAGCCATCCGGCACTGCGCCGGGCAAAGGAGTTTTCGAATGGCTAACTGGTCCGATCCCCGCACGAGCGAGTCGCCCTTCGCGACCGCGAGTGCACGCGCCGCGGCGCATGACGCGGGGCTCCGGTCGTACATGCTGTCGGTCTACAACTACATGCTGTCCGGCGTGCTGCTGACCGGCATCGTCGCGCTTGCGTTCGGCAAGGTCGCCTCGCTGCAGGCGCTGCTGTTCCAGGTGGTGGAAACCAGCCGCGGCCTGTCGCTGCAGCCGACGCTGCTCGGCTGGGTGGCGATGCTCTCGCCGCTGGCGATCGTGTTCGCGATGAGCTTCGGGCAGAGCCGCATGTCGGAGGGCGCGCTCAAGGCGCTGTTCTTCGCCTATGCCGGCCTGCTGGGCGCCTCGCTCTCGACGATCTTCACCACCTACACCGACATGTCGATCGCCCAGGTGTTCTTCGGCACCGCCGCCGGCTTCGGCGCGCTGAGCCTCTATGGCTACACCACCAAGAAGGATCTGTCGGGCTTCGGCACCTTCCTGATCATCGGTCTGGTGGGTCTGATCGTCGCGTCGATCGTGAACATCTTCCTGCAGTCGGGCGTGATGAGCCTGGTGATCAGCGTCGTCGGCGTGCTGATCTTCGCCGGCCTCACCGCCTATGACACGCAGAAGATCAAGAGCATCTACAGCGTCGTCGCGGGTACGCGCGAACAGGGCAAGGTCGCGATCATGGGGGCGCTGAACCTCTA
>JAPJRE010000200.1 GCA_030824725.1 Sphingomonas sp. | reverse complement strand
GCGTTCTTGACGCGCTGATAGATGCGAGCGGACTTCATGGGCCACCCTTTAGCGCGCCGCGCGCGCCCTTGCATCAGCGTTTTTCGTCCGTAGCGTTGCGGAGGCCGAAGCGGGGTCCTCGGGCCAGGGATGGCGGGGGTAGCGGCCGCGCATTTCCTTGGCGACCGCCGCCCAGCTGCCCTTCCAGAAGCCCGGCAGGTCGCGGGTGGTCTGGATCGGGCGGCCGGCGGGCGAAGTGAGGCTGAGCACCAGGGGCACGTTGCCGCCGATCATCGGATGCTCGGCGAGGCCGAACAGCGCCTGGACGCGGACTTCCACCGTGGGACCGGCTTCGGCGGCATAGTCGATCGCGTGGGAGGAGCCGGCAGGCGTCTCGAAGCGTGCGGGCGCGAGGCGGTCGAGCGTCTTCTGACCGTCCCAGCCGAGCAGATTCTGCAACGCCTGGGTCAGCGATTCGGGGCTAATCGCGTCGAGCCGGCGCCTGCCTTCGAGCGCTGCGGGCAGCCAATCGTCGAGCGTGGCGAGCAGGGCTTCGTCGGTCAGCGCGTCGATCCCGGCATAAGCGCCACGGGTGCGGAGCGCCTGCGCGGTTTCGGACCAGGGGAGCAGGTGGAGGCCATGGGTGCGGACGCCTTCCAGCAACGCGGACTCGATCTCCGCAGGCGTTGCGCCCGAATCGCTGCCCCCGGAGAGGCGGACCGCGCCGAGCCGGCGTTCGCGCAGCGCTTCGATGCGGCCGTTGGCGGGGTCGAAGCTGACGGTGCGTCGCGTCTCGATCCGGTCGGCGAACAGCGATTCGACCGTCGCAGCGTCGATCGGCGCGGCGGAGAGGATGCGGGCACCGGCGGCCATGCCCTGCGTCTCGGCGACCGCAAGCCAGTCGGCGCGAGCGAGCGGCGAGGTCGGATCGAGCTTGAACCCGCGCCCGCCGACCGAGGCCCAGGTCTCGCTCGAGCCGTCGCGGCGCTTGGCGACGCGGTCCGGAAAGGCGAGCGCGACGCAGAGGGCGACGTCTTCTCCGCCGCCCGCGGCCTGCGCTCCCCTCCCGCTTGCGAGTTTCAGGTCGGTCAGGCCCCCGGCCTGACCTAAACGATGCGGGGCATCGTTTACCTGATACTGGGTCGGGGGAGGGGATGGCCGGTTGGCCCGCTGCGCTGTCAGGGATGGAGCCTCCATGTCAGCCCCTCCCCCAGCCCCTCCCGCAAGCGGGAGGGGAGCGATTGCTGCAGCAGCGGGGACCAGCTTGCTCCAGCGCTCGGCCAAGCGCCGCGCATTCTCCGCGCGCTGGCCGCGCTCGCCCTTCCACCGGCGCAACCGCAGTTCGAGGTCGGCATCACTGCCCCCCAGGCCACGCTCGCCGAGCAGCACCGCCACCTCGGCGGCGGTCCGTGCCATGCCCCGCTCGCTGGCGCGCACCAGCATGTGGCCGAGGCGTGGCGGCAGCGGCAAGCGGGCGATCGCCTTGCCATGTTCGGTCGGGCGGCCGTCGGCGTCGATCGCCTCCAGCGCCCCCAGCCGCGCCCGCGCCTCGGCGATCGCTGCCTCGGGCGGCGGATCGAGCCAGGCGAGCTGGCGGGGATCGGTCACGCCCCAAAGCGCGCAATCGAGCATCAGCGCCGACAGATCGGCTTCCAGAATCTCCGGCGGATCGAAGCGCGGCAGCCCCGCGGTCGCCGCCTCCTCCCACAGCCGATACGCCGTCCCCGGCCCCTGCCGCGCTGCACGCCCGGCGCGCTGGGTCACCGCCGCCTGGCTCGCCCGCTCGGTGACCAGCCGCGTCATCCCCGCCGCGCGATCATAGCGCGGACGACGCGCCAGCCCCGAATCGACCACCACCCGGACGCCGTCGAGCGTCAGCGAGGTCTCGGCGATCGAGGTCGCCAGCACGATCTTGCGCCGCCCCTCGGGATCGGGCGCGATCGCGGCGCGCTGGGCGGCAGGCTCCAGGCTGCCGTGCAGCCGGTGCAGCACCGCGCCGCCGATGTCGCCCAGCCGCTCCGCAGTCCGCTCGATCTCGGCCACGCCCGGCAGGAAGGCGAGGATGCCGCCCTCTTCTTCGCGAAGCGCCTGCCGTACCGCGCCCGCCACGCTATCCTCGATCCGCGCCTCGGCCGCGCGGCCGAGATGGCGCAGCGTCAGCGGGAAGCTGCGGCCTTCACTCTCCACCACCGGCGCATCGCCCATCAGCCCGGAGAAGCGGCTGCCGTCGAGCGTCGCCGACATCGCGACCAGCCGCAGGTCCGGCCGCAGCGCGCCTTGCGCATCAAGCGCCAGCGCCAGCCCGAAATCGCTGTCGAGGCTGCGCTCGTGCACTTCGTCGAACAGCACGGCGGAGACGCCAGCCAGCTCGGGATCGGCCTGGATGCGGTTGACGAAAATGCCCTCGGTAACGACCGTCACCCGCGTCGCGGCCGAGCGCTTGCTGTCCATCCGCGTGGCATAGCCGAAGGTCTTGCCGACGCTGTCGCCCGCCAGCGCCGCCATCCGCTCCGCCGCCGCGCGCGCCGCGAGCCTGCGCGGGGAGAGCAGCAGGATTTCGCCGGTGCACCAGGCCTCGCCGAGCAACGCCGGGGCCACCGCCGTTGTCTTGCCCGCCCCCGGCGGCGCGACCAGCACCGCGTTGCTGGCCACCCGCAGCGCATCGAGCAGCGCCGGCAAAACAGCGTGGATCGGCAGGGAGGGAGTCATGCGGCTGCAACCATTCGGGACAAGCGTGGTTAGGCGGACTCACCGCCAGAGGAGCGCGACATGGCACGAATCCTTTCCCAGTTCACCATCACCCCGGACAGCGACGGCGATTACACCCTTCACCTCGAGGACGAGGAGGGTGAGACGATCGAGATGACGGCGAGCTACGAGCAGCTCGACCTGATCGTCGAAAGCATCGAAGAGGTGCTCGACATGGACGAGGAAGACGCGCTCGAAGTCGACGAGGACGAGGGCGAAGAAAAGTCGACCGAGGCGTAATCCCCGGGCGGGTGGGCGCGCGTCAGTAGGCGCGCGCCACCGCGAATTCGACGGCCTCGACCATCGCATCCTTCGCCTCACAGGCGCGGAAGCCGCCCAGCGCATCGATCGCGCGCTGGCCGTAATGGCGAGCACGGGCGAGCGTGTCGTCCACCGCACGGCAGCTCTGCACCAGCCGGATCGCCTCGGCGAAATCCTCGTCCGCGATGCGGCGGCCGGAGATCGCCTCCTTCCAGAAGCCGCGTTCCGCCTCGTTGCCGCGCGCATAGGCGAGGATCACCGGCAGTGTCATCTTGCCTTCGCGGAAATCGTCGCCGGCATCCTTGCCCATGGTCGATGCGTCCGAGATGTAGTCGATCGCGTCGTCGACCAGCTGGAAGGCGATGCCGAGGTTGCGGCCATAGGCGTCGAGCGCAAGCTCTTCCGCCTCGGGACGCTCGGCCACCACGCCGGAAATGCGGCAGGCGGCGGCGAACAGCGCGGCGGTCTTGGCGCCGATGATGTCGAGATAACGATCCTCGGACAGGTCGATCCGGCGCACCGCGGTGAGCTGGTTGACTTCGCCTTCCGCGATCACAGCGCTGGCGTTGGAGAGGATGTGGAGCGCCTTGAGGCTTTCCGCCTCGACCATCAGCTCGAACGAGCGGCTGAACAGGAAGTCGCCGACCAGCACGCTCGCCGGGTTGCCCCAGATGATGTTGGCGGTGCGGCGGCCGCGGCGCAGGTCCGAGCTGTCGACCACGTCGTCATGCAGCAGCGTCGCGGTGTGAATGAACTCCACCGCCGCCGCCAATTTATGGTGCCGCGTACCCGAATAGCCGAGCAGCCGCGCGCTCGCGAGCGTCAGCATCGGCCGCATCCGCTTGCCGCCGCCGGCGATCAGATGGCCGGCAAGCTCCGGAATCAGCGGGATTTCCGACTGCATGCGATCGAGGATCACCGCGTTGACCAGGTTCATGTCCTGGGCGACCAGCGCCATGATCGGATCGAGCGAAGGCTGGGTTCGCGACCCCAGGCGGTGGACGGTTGCGCTCATATGCAACGAGCCTCTGGCCTTTGTGCATGGCAAAGGCAAGAGGCGCTTGCATGGCCGTGCCGCAGCGGCAAAAGAGATGGCCATGACCGACGCGACGCTGATCCGCTTTCGCCAGAGCATCGACAATATCGATGCGGCGCTCGTCTTCATGCTCGCCGAGCGGTTCAAGGTGACCCAGGCGGTGGGGCGCTACAAGGCCGAGGCCGGGCTGCCGCCCGCCGACCCGGGCCGCGAGGAGGCGCAGATCGCCCGGCTGCGCGCGCTGGCGCAGGACGCCGATCTCGACCCCGAATTTTCCGAGAAATTCCTGCGCTTCATCATCGACGAGGTGATCCGGCACCACCGCCAGGCGCAGGAAGCAGGGGCGGAAGCCGGAACCGCCGGGGCCTGACCCCGTTGCTGGGCGTGAAACCCATGGGGGCAAGCGCTTGAGCGACGATTATCTGATCTTCCGGCCCGACGATGTCGACCTGACCCGCTCGCCGCTGCGCGAGGGGGTGGACGACGCGACCTATGTCCTCGGCGCCTTCAACCCCGGCTTCGCGCGGCTGCCGAACGGCAATCTGCTGCTGATGGTGCGCGTGGCCGAGGCGCTGCGCGATCCGGTGGTGGACGGGCATGCGCGGGCGATTCGCTGGACCCCTTCGGGCTATGTGCTCGATGCGCATGCCGTATCGGGGCTCGACATGGCCGATCCGCGCCAGTTCGCGCTCAAGGACCGTAATCCGCGGCTGCTCGGGCTTACCTCGCTGTCCTGGCTGTTGCCGGTGGAGCTCGATGCCGATGCGCGCACGGTGGTGGCGGTGCATTACGACAAGGCGATCGCGCCCTCGGCCAGCTATCTCGATTACGGCGTCGAGGATGCGCGGATCACGTTGATCGACGGCACCTACTGGATGACGGTGTGCGGCGTCTCGGCCGAGCGGCACTGCACCGCGATGTACCGCTCTTCGAACGGCCTCGACTGGGAGCTGCTCGGGGTGGTGCTCGACCACCAGAACAAGGACATGCTGCTGTTCGAGGGCCGCATCGACGGCTTCTTCCACGCGCTGACCCGGCCGCTCGGCGAAGTCTATTTCGCCTATCCGGACGACTCGCCCTGGCTGGGCGGCCCCTCGATCAACCTGGCCCGTTCGCCCGACGGGCTGCACTGGAAGCCGCTCGACCAGCCGGGCATCCGCGCGCGCAAGGGCTCGACCTCGAACCAGCGGATCGGCGGCGGCAGCCAGCCGGTGCGCACCGATGCGGGCTGGCTGCTGATCTATCACGGCGTGGAGAAGCGCGACGCGGTCGGCATCTATCGCAGCTTCTGGGCGCTGCTCGACCGCGACGACCCCAGCGTGATCCTGCGGCAGGAAGACACGGTGCCGCTGCTGGAGGCCAACCCGGCGCTGACGGGGGACATCGCGCACCAGCTGTATCTGCCGACGCCGGTGGTGTTCACCACCGGGCTGGTCGATGCGGGGGAGCGCTACATCGTCGCGAGCGGCGAGGCGGACCTGGCATGCCGGATCACGCACATCCCGAAGGCGCGATTCCGGTGAGTGCTCCTGCAATCCCTCCCCGGCACGGAGAGGGGGACCGCCGCCGAAGGCGGTGGTGGAGGGGCCGCGCCGCAGGCGCGGTGCGGGGGGCGCGCGCCGGATCATCGCTGCGTACCGCGGCGGCCCCTCCACCATGCTGCGCATGGTCCCCCTCCCCGTTCCGGGGAGGAATTTTCACGAGGACCCCGCAATGACCGACCCCCTCTGGTGGCAGACGGGCGTGATCTACCAGGTCTATCCGCGCTCGTTCAACGACTCGAACGGCGACGGCATCGGCGACCTGGCGGGCGTGACCGCGCGGCTCGACTATCTGGTCGATCTCGGCGTCGACGCGGTGTGGCTGTCGCCGATCTTCCCCTCGCCCATGGCCGATTTCGGCTATGACGTGGCGGATTATTGCGGGATCGATCCGCGCTTCGGCACCCTCGCGGACTTCGACCGCTTGCGTGACGCAGCCCATGCCCGCGGCCTGAAGCTGCTGCTCGACTTCGTCCCCAACCACAGCTCGGATCAGCACCCCTGGTTCCGCGAAAGCCGCTCCTCGCGCGACGCCCCCAAGCGCGACTGGTATATCTGGCGCGCCCCTGCCGCAGATGGCGGCCCGCCCAACAACTGGCAGAGCTATTTCGGCGGCAGCGCCTGGGCGTGGGACGCGGGCACGGGCCAATATTATCTCCACCAGTTCCTCAAGGAGCAGCCCGAGCTCAACTGGCGCAACCCCGAGCTGCGCGCGGCGATGCTGGAGGCGATGCGCTTCTGGTTCGAGCGCGGGGTCGACGGCTTCCGCATCGACGTGCTGTGGCTGGCGATCAAGCATCCCGACTTCCCCGACAACCCCGCCAATCCGGACTGGCGCGAAGGCATGCAGGACATCGAGCGGCTGCTGCCGGTCCATTCCGCCGACCAGCCCGAGATGATGGAGATCATCGCCGCGATGCGCGAGGTGGCGGAGGCCTATCCCGAGCGCGTACTGATCGGCGAGATCTACCTGCCGATCCCGCGGCTCGTCGCTTATTATGGCGAGGGCGGGAACGGCGTGCATCTGCCCTTCAACTTCCATTTGCTCGATGCGCGCTGGGATGCCGCGGCGCTGGCCGCGCTGATCTCCGACTATGAGGGCGCGCTGCCGGCCAATGGCTGGCCCAACTGGGTGCTGGGCAACCACGACAAGCCGCGGGTCGCCTCGCGCGTGGGGCCCGACCAGGCAGCCGTCGCGATGCTGCTCCTCCTCACGCTGCGCGGCACGCCGACCTTGTACCAGGGCGACGAGCTCGGCATGCCGAACGTCGCCATCCCGCCCGACCGGGTGCGCGACCCGCAGGCGCTGCGCGAGCCCGACACCGCGTTCAACCGCGACGAGGTCCGCACGCCGATGCCCTGGGATGCCAGTGCGCATGCCGGATTCAGCAGCGTCGAGCCCTGGCTGCCGCTCAACCCGGACTGGGCGGAGCGCAACGTGATGGCGCAACGCGACGCGGCGGGCTCGATGCTGGCCTTCACCCGCGCGTTGCTCCGGCTGCGACGTGCGCATCCCGCACTATCTTTGGGCAGCTGGCATGCCGTGTCGAGCGACGGCGCGGTGCTGGCGTACGAACGCCGGCATGGCGGCGCGCGCGTGCTGGTGGCGCTTAACCTGTCGAATGCACCGCAGACGCTGGCGCTGCCGGAATGGGCCGCCGCGCTGGCGCCCGCGCTCACCACGCCCGGCCACGATCTCCGCGTGGAGGGCACCACCCTCCCGCTCGCCCCCAACCAAGGCATCCTGCTCGCATGATCACCCTCCCCGTGCCCCTGCGAACGCAGGGGCCCAGTGCCACGCGCGATTCGCTCTCCTACCCTGGGCCCCTGCTTTCGCAGGGGCACG
>JAPJRE010000199.1 GCA_030824725.1 Sphingomonas sp. | reverse complement strand
AGGACTACGAATCTGAGGGTCGGACGTTCGAATCGTTCCGGGCGCGCCATTACCCCCGCCAGAGCCCTGCTCGGCGGGGGTTTGTGTTTCCGGGATCAGCTGTCGGCCTCAAGACTGTCGAGGATGCGGCCGCCCGCCATGAACACCGCGATCGGGCACACCGCGAACAGCAGCTTGCCGCCCACGCCCGGATAGAGGCTCAAGTAATGGAAGCCGCGCTCGACGGCGCCGTTGGCGAGCCCGAAGATCACCAGGAATGCCTCGAACTTCGACTTGATCACGAACAGGCGGCCGATTCGGTACAGCATGGCCGGTGCGAAGCAAGCCGCATGCCATCGGCGGAAAACCCGGCTTCGTCAGCCCCCGCTCATGGTAAATTGTCAAGTAACCCGACAAGGTCGAGCGTCTCGAGCAGCGCCGCGCGCGCGCCGGCGATGCGGGCGACCAGCGCCGGATCGGCAATCGTCTGCGGATCGATCGCCTCGGGCCAGTGCGCCTCCACCACCGCCGCGATGCGCGCCAGCTTGGCTTCGTCGACCAGGAAGCGCGGGTCGATCGTCGCGGGATCCGCCACCACGCGCAGTCGCAGGCAGGCGGGGCCGCCGCCGTTCGCCATCGATTCGCGTACATCGACCACTTGCACTCGTCGGATCGGGCCGTTGCCCGCGACATGCGCCTGGAGCCAGTGCCATACCGCGGGCGTATCCCGTGCCTCGCCGGGCACGATCAGCGCGGTCTCCCCGCCCGGCAGCGTGACCAGCTGGGCGTTGAACAGATAGGAGGCGATCGCATCGGCGAGGCTCACCTGGTCGGCGGGCACTTCGACGATCTCGACCTCGGGCATCGCCGCACGCAAGCGGGCGTAGAAGCCGTCGCGGTCGGCAAAGGCCTGTTGGTGCGCGAACAGCACCCGGCCGTTCGCCACCGCCACCACGTCATTGTGGAAGGCGCCGGCTGCGATCGCTTCCTCGGACTGCTGGACGAACAAGGTGCGATCGGGGTCGAGCAGATGGCCCCGCGCGACCGCAGCGCTGGCATCGGGATGCTGGCGGGCGGGGAAGGGCCCCCCCGCGATGCCGTACACGAAGACCTCGACGCCCGGTGCATCGTGCGACGCCGCCAGCCGCATATGGTTGGCGGCGCCCTCGTCGCCGAACGGTGCGGGCACGGGGCCGTGCACGGCAAAGGCCGGATCGGCGAAGGCGAGCCGCAGCTGCGCCAGCGTTTCCGGCCATTCGTGGCTGCGATGCGGCATCGTCATCAGATTGGCGACGGTAAGGTGGCAGCGCCCATCCGCCGTATCGGGGGCGGGGGAGACGGTGGCGGCGTTGGCCGCCCACATCGGCGAGGCGGACAGCGCCTGTGCCTGGCTGTGCGGCGGCGCCTGTTCGTAGCGGAGCCCCAGCGCGCCGAGCCAGCGATGGTTCGGCCGGGCGTGCGGGAGCAGGATGCCCTGGTGCAGGCCCAGCGCGATGTTGCCCCGCATCTTGGCAAGGCCTTGCAGCGCGGCGGCACGAGGATGCGACACCGCGCCGCGATTGCGCGTCGCGGCGAGGTTGCCGGGGCTCAGCCCGGCATAATTGTGGCTGGGGCCGATGATGCCGTCGAAGTTGACCTCCACCAGCATCAGCGCGACACCCAGAGGACATCGTCCCCGACCGCAAGGCCCAGCGCTTCGGCCGCGACGGGATCGACGGTGACGCCGTTCTCGGCGACGCCGATCTGCGCCAGTGCCGAGACGAAGCCGGAAAGATTGCCCGTGGCGACCAGCGCAGGCTCGCCGCCCGGCGCGATCGCGGCGACGGTCGCGCGCTGCGCGTCGCGCACGGTCTTCACCTGGTCGGTACGCGCCGTCATGGTCGGGCCGCCATCGAAGATGTCGATATAGCTTTCGAATGCAAAACCTTCATTTTCGAGCATTCGCATCGCGGCTCGGCCGGACGGGTGGGGCAGGCCGATCACCGATCGTGCGGTGTCCGACAGCATCGCGGTATAGACCGGGTGCTTGGGCATCAGATCGGCGATGAACTGGTTGCCATTGGTGGCGTTGAACTCGTCCGCCTGCTGGAAATTCATCCCGAAGAAGCGGCCGGCCACGCCGTCCCAGAAGGGGGAGCCGCCGGCTTCGTCGATCACGCCGCGAAGTTCGGCGAGGATGCGATCGGCGAAGCGGGCGCGGTGCTGGGCGATGAACAGGTAGCGGCTGCGTGCCAGCAGCAGGCCGAGGCCGCCGGCGCGTTCCCCCGGATGTAGGAACAGGCCGCCGACTTCGCTACAACCCTCGAGATCGTTTACAAGGCTCAGGATTTCGGCGCGGAACGTGCGCTTCAGTTCCTGGCTGTGCTTGGTCACCGTGCCGATCCGATAGCTGTAGAAGGGCCATTTGTCGCCGACGCGGGTGAAGATCTGGCAGGTCCCGCGCACGTCGCCGGTCTCGACATTCTCAAGGATCAGCACGAACAGATCGTCGGCGACCTCTGCGTCCTCGCCGCGCGCGAAGGCGGCATGGCTGCGATCGAGCTTGGCGCGAAGGGCGGGCTTGTCCGGCGGCAAATTCGTGAAACCGCCGCCGGTTAGCTTTGCCATCTCGTACAGATGCTGAAGATCCTCGTCGCGTGCGGCGCGGATGCGGAAGCTGCTCATGGGCGCCCTCGCTCAATCAGGCGCAGGATCGTGAGCACCGAAAGCGCGGCGCGCTCGGGCAGGCTTTCGGGGATCAGAAATTCCTCCATCGAATGAATGGCGCCGCCGCGCGCGCCCATGGTGTCGACCACGGGCACCCCGCAGGCGGCGATGTTGTTGCCGTCGCACACGCCGCCGGTCGCCTTCCAGGCGATCGGGATGCCGAGATCGGCGCCGGCATCGCGGACGAGGTCGAACAGGCGCGCGGCGGCCGGGTCGATCGGCTTGGGCGGACGGTTGAAACTGCCGTGCAGTTCGATGCGGACCTCGTGCGCGGCCGAAACCTGCGCGATCGCGGCATCGAGCGCGGCCTGCGCGCGCGGTCGCGGCGGCATCGCCGGGGCGGAAGTTCACCCGCAGGATGGCGAGGTCGGGCACGACATTGTTGGGGCCGCCGCCGTCGATTCGCGCCGGGTTCACCGACAGCCCGGGCGCTTTGGCGTCCGCCAGCAGCACCGCCAGCGCCGCCGCGGCGACGAGCGCGTTGCGGCCCTCCTCGGGGTTGCGGCCGGCATGGGCGCTGCGGCCATGCACTACCAGCGAGAAGTTGCCGGTCCCGCCCCGCGCGCCGGCAAGGGTGCCGTCGGGCAGCGCAGGCTCATAGGTGAGCGCGGCCGTCTTGCCCCGAGCGACGTTGGCGATCAGCGCGCGCGAGGATAGCGATCCCGTCTCCTCGTCCGAATTGATCAGCACGGTATAGCCGAAGCGCGCGGCCAGCGGGCTCGCCTCGGCCGCTTCGAGGGCGGCGAGCATCAGCGAGAGGCCACCCTTCATGTCGGCGGCGCCGGGCGCATTGAGGCGGCCGTCGTCCAGCCAGCGCGCTTGCTGAAAGGGATGGTCGGCGGCAAATACCGTGTCCATATGGCCGGTGAGCAGCAGCTGTACCGGTGCCTCGGGCCGCACCGTGAGCAGCAGGTGTCGGCCATGGGCAAGCGGCTCGACAACACCGCCCGGCGTCACCGTTTCCACCACTTCCGGCTCGACGAGCTCCAGCGTACCCGGCAGCACCGAAAAGGCATCCGCCAGCGCCGCCGCCATGGCGGACAGCCCCGCCAGGTTGCGGGTGCCGCTGTTGATCGCCGCCCACTCCAAGGTCCTCTCCAGCATCGGCGCAGCTTGCGCGCGCTCGATCGCCGTCCGTTCGATCGCGGATAGCATTGTCATGCCGGCGTGGTAGCGCGGAACCGGGGCGGTTGAACACCCCCGGCGGCGCCCCGATCAGAAATCGACGACGAGTGCCGCGCGGCTGGTGGTATCGGTGGTCAGGCGGCCGAGCGGCGGCGCGCTTTCATACTGCACCGTATAGCTGAACTGCGCCGAAAGCGGCCCGATCAACTTGGCCAGCAACGCCGACTTGGTCGCGACGGTGCTGTTGTCCTTCTCGACATAGGCCGAGGCCTGCTGGGTGATCGACATGCCACGCGACAGCTTCCAGGCGAAGTCGAGCGAGCCGCGCGCGGCGATGTTGTTCTCGGTCGGGGCGCCGATGAAGCGCGTGTAGCGATAGGCCGGGCCAAGCTCGAGATCGAGCTTGATCGCCGAACTCTTGATCGCGCTGTAGCCGGCACCGGCCGAGAGCGAGACGCGGTCGCCGAAGCCCGAGAAGCGATCGCTTTCATATTGCGCCGCGCCGTACATATAGGCCCGGCTGTCGAACTTCCAGTTGGGCTCGTAGGCGGCGAGATAGCGTTCGCGGGTGGTGACGCCGAGGCTCTGCTGATAATCGGCCTGGACGCGCACCTTGTGGCGCCACTCGATGCCTTCGCGCTTCACCTCGGCGGCGGCGGTGACGCCGACATTCTCCGAATTGCCGGTCTGCACATAGCCGCCGAGTTCGACATGCCCCTTCACGAGCTGCAGGAACCGTGCCTCGCGCAGCGCCTGCTGGGCGACTTCGCGACGCTTCGAGCGCCACTCGCCGGCGATCCTGGCGACCAGCGGCGCGCTCGCCGGATCGGCGGTCTTGGCATATTTGACGATGACGGCGACATCGGCCTCGTTGCCCGAGCTCATCGCCGCGTCGAGCATCGCCTTGATCGTCGGCGGGATCGGTGGATCCTCGGCGTTCGCGAGCAAGAGCGGAAAGGCAAGGAGAAGGGCACGCATGATATGCCTGTCCTAACCCTAGTTTCAGGGCGCAAAAAGGGCAGGCTATCGCATCTGCACAACGCACGGCCTCACCCGCGGCCCGGCGGACAGGTTGCGGGCGCGCGCTGCAGCGGCGAAATGCTTTGCGGTGAGGTCTGGCATGGGCAAGCAAGTCGTCGTGTTCGGTGCATCGGGGGGGATCGGCGCGGCCCTGGTGGCGCAGCTGGTCGCGGACCCGTTGGTGGCTTTGGTGCATGCGGGCAGCCGCGCGCCGGCGGCTCCCGGCAACCCGAAGCTGCGCCCCTTCGCCTTCGATCTCGCCGACGAGGCCAGTATGGCGCAGGCCGCCGCGTCGATCGAGGGGGCGGTGGACATGGTCTTCGTGGCGACGGGCATGCTGCACCGCCCGGAGGGCCCCGCACCGGAAAAGGCGCTGCGGGCGCTCGACGGGGCGGCGATGGCGGAGCTGTTCGCGATCAACACGATCGGGCCCGCGCTGATCGCCAAGCATTTCGTGCCGCTGCTGCCGCGCGACCGGCGGGGGATCTTCGCGGCGCTCTCCGCCCGGGTCGGCTCGATCGCGGACAATCGGCTGGGCGGGTGGCACAGCTATCGCGCCTCCAAGGCCGCGCTCAACATGCTGATGGTGAACCTCGCCATCGAGCTCCGCCGCACCCACCTGCAGGCCGTCGTCGCCGCATTGCATCCTGGCACGGTGGATACCGGCTTGTCGGCGCCCTTCCAGCGCGGCGTCGCGCCGGAAAAGCTATTATCTCCAGAGCAAAGTGCCGGATACCTCCTGTCGGTTCTGAACGGCTTGACCCCCGAGGATTCGGGCGGATTGTTCGCATGGGACGGCGCGCGCCTGCCCTATTGAGCGAGGCGTGCCTCGACCAGGCTCCGCAAGGGCACATGCGCCTTCAGCCGGGCGGCGAGCAGGGCCATGCCGCTGATCTTGCGCTGGACGAACAGCGTGTCGGCAGGCGGCACGTGCCAGACGGCGCGATCCTCGACCATCTGCATGCCCTCGCCGCGAACGGCCTGTAGGAAGCTGCGGTCGCCGAAATCGAAGTCCTCGGCGCGGTCGGTCTGTTCGAGGATCAGCCCGATCATGCGATCGATCACCGCCGGATGCCGCTCCAGCGCCGCCGGACTGAAAAAGCCTAGCTCGAGCGCTGCCGCCCGTACGGCGTCGGTGTCGCTGTTCAGGCCGGCTCCGAGCAGGTGTTGGTATCCACTTATGATCGCATCGGAAACCGGCATCGCTGCGCCGAAATCCAGCAGCACCAACTGCCCGGTCTCAGGCTGATAGCGGTAATTGGCGAAGTTCGGATCGGTCTGGATGAAGGCGAAGTGGAACAGCTCCTGAAGCACCAGGTCGATAAGCGCGGTGGTGACGCGGTTGCGCTCCGCCTGTTCGGCCCCTTCCAGTGCCTCGATCGGCTTGGCGGCGATATAGTCCATTGCGAGCACGTTGCCGGTCGAGAGCTCGGGCACCGGGCGCGGCACCAGATAGCGACCGTCGCCGGCGAGGTGGTCGGCATAGCGCGTCATCATCGCCGCCTCGCGGACGTAGTCGGCCTCGTCGTGGAGCTGGCGCTTGGCCTCGCCGAGCAGCGGCGCGACGTCCAGGCCCTTGGGTAGCAGGCCGGAAAGGCGCAGCAGCGTCGCGACATTGTCGACATCCGCGTCGATGCTCTCGCGCACGCCGGGATACTGGACCTTGATCGCGACCATGCGTCCGTCGGGCAGCCGGGCGCGGTGGACCTGGCCGATCGAGGCGGCGGCCATCGGATGCGCCTCGAACAGCGCGAAGCGGCGGCGCCAGTCCGCACCCCATTGCTTCGCCAGCACCTGCTGAAGCTGGGCGGGCGGCATGTGATGGGCGCGGTCGCGCAGGCGGGCGAGGATCTGGGTGAGCTCGTCGGGCAGCACGTCGCCGGCGTCGAGCGAGATCATCTGCCCGAGCTTCATCGCCGCGCCGCGCAATTGCGCCAGCTGTTCGGTGGCTCGGGCCACATTGCCGGGCGTGAGGACGAGGTCGCGCAGCTGCGGTCGCTCGCCTGCGACGAGGCGCTTGGCGCCCTCGGCGAGGACGTTGCCGGCGACGCCGCCGGCGAGCCGCCCCATCACGCCGAAGCGGGCGAGCCGCCCCTTGGGCACCGCGCGCGAACGGCCGTCATACCCACTATCATCCGCCATGCCGTTCCCTTTCGCGCATCCAGCGCTGGAGTCTGGGTCGAACGCGCAGGAAGGCGCGATAGAGCCGTTCGAGTGCCCATGTCGCCCCGGGCAGCAGTGCAAGCAATCCCAGCGGGCGCAAGAGCGGGATTGCCCGCCACATCGCCGCGAATGCAGCCGCGCCGCTGTAGAAACGGCCTTGCGCGTCGCTCACATGGAAGCGCGCGAGCAAATCGCCGCGGTCGAGCGGGCAACTGCTGGTGTCGTCGCGCACATCCACGAAGCGCAGGTGCCCGCGCCGGTCCAGTCGCCGCATCAGCGCGATCTCGCGGGTGCACAAGGGGCAGCCGCCGTCATACCAGACGGTGAGGGGCTCAGCCATTCCAGTGGCTCCCGGCGGGGACCAGCGCGTCAAGGAAGCGGGCGGCGTCATCGGCGATCTCCGTCTTGCGCGCCTCGCTCATCCG
>JAPJRE010000198.1 GCA_030824725.1 Sphingomonas sp. | reverse complement strand
TCCTTAAGGAGTGCGAAAGGACACTCCTGAGTGCTCCCCGCCTCGCGCAGCAGAAGCTGCCATGCAATACGGGTCAGGGCGGACGCTTACCTTTGCCAAGCGCTGGGAGCACACCTTCCCCTCACGGACGTGGAGACCGGTGCGGAACCGTTCGGTCAGGCCGCGATCGGAAGCGGTGCCGCTTCTGCTTGGCCTGCCTTGCGAGCATGGCGCGCCTGAATGGCATTCAGCGCCGTGAGAAGGCTGATTACCGCACCCTCCGTGCTATCGAAGTCATGGCGCTTGGTTTTGAGAGCGCCTTCATTGATGAGCGTCTCCAGTGCAAGCCGCGCCCGTGAAACGCGACTTTTGACCGTGCCCAACATCACGCCGGTAACCTCGGCGACTTCCTCATAGGACATGCCTGCCGCGGCAACCAAGATGATCGCCTCGCGCTGGTCGGAGGATATCTGCTGGAGCGCCCGCATCAGGTCACGAAGCTCTACCGTCTTGTCCTGACTGGCCGGCGCCGCCAGCACGCGATCCGCGACGAGGTCGTTCCACTCCCCCACGAAACGCTTGCGACGCGTCTGGCTGAAATAGAGATTCCGCAAAATGGTGAACGCCCACGCCTTGAAATTCGTGCCAGCCTGAAACCGGCTACGCGCGGTCCATGCCTTGAGCATGGTCTCCTGGACGAGATCGTCCGTCGTATCGCGGTTGCCGCATAGGCCCCGCCCGAAGGCGCGGAGGTGCGGGATGACCTTCTGCAGTTGCTCCTTGAATTCTTCATCGGTGAGCGCGGTAGTGCTCGAAACGCTCATATCAGCCTTTTGCATGGTTTTCCCCGCCTTGTGCCATGTTCCCGAAAGAAACGTTTCGGAAAGGAAACCGTTCCACCGGGCTTGCTTCCTCGCAGCGGTTCACCTCACTGGCCGTCGTCGGGCGCCAGCCAAACGCAAAGATTGCCGTCCTCCCTGCGTGTGGTTTGGAAGCCCAGATCGGACCCGATTTACAGCTCGACGTGTACGACTGTTACGGCGTGGGCCGCCAATTCTTGCTGTCAAAGCTGGTCGGTGCGCTGATCGAGCAACTCGCGCACCTTGGTTGCGAGCCCGGCATAGGTGAAGGGCTTGGCGATCAGATCCACCGTTGGCGCCAGCCGACCGTCGCGCATCATGACGTCGCTAGGGTACCCCGACGCGAACAGCACGCGAAGGCCCGGGCGGAGACTATGGGCACGGTCCGCGAGCTCGCGACCGGACATCTTGGGCATGACGACGTCCGTCAGCAGCATCGAGATCGCCAGGTCGTCGCGTCCCAGCAGGTTTATAGCAACTGCTCCGTCGTCGGCCTCGACCACGCGGTAGCCGAGCTCGCGCAGGATGCCGGCCGTGTAGGCCCGCACGTCGTCGTCGTCCTCGACGACCAGGATAGTCTCGTCGGCGCTGCCCGTCTCAGGAGCCGCGTCGTCGCTCTTCGACTCGATCGAAGCCCCTTGCGCCTGGCGCGCGAGATACAGGCAGACGGTCGTACCTTGCCCCTCCACCGAGGCGATCGAGATGTGTCCGCCGGACTGCTTGACGAAGCCATATACCATCGAGAGCCCGAGGCCGGTGCCCTTGCCTACCTCCTTGGTGGTGAAGAACGGGTCGAAGACCTTGGCCATCGTCTCAGGCGACATGCCGGTGCCGGTGTCTGCGACGGAAATCGCGACGTACGGTCCGGGCGGGCAATCGTCCGAAAGCTGCTCCCGCAGTTCGATGTTCTCTGCCTGGATGGTGAGATCGCCGCCCGCCGGCATGGCATCACGGGCATTCACCGCCAGGTTGAGGATGACGTTTTCGAGCTGGTGCGGGTCCACCTCGACCGCCCAGAGGCCGGGTTCCGCGACGATCCGAACGGCGATCGCCTCGGAAATCGAGCGCGAGAGCAGATCGGTCATACCGTCCAATACACGCGCGACATTGATGGTCTTTGGTGCCAGCGGCTGTCGCCGGGAAAAGGCGAGAAGGCGCTGCGTCAGTGCGGCTGCGCGCTCGGCTCCCTTCAGCGCATGCTCCAGCGAGCGGCGAATGCGCGGGTCTGCGGCGTCCCCCATGCGCCGAAGCGCTGTGTCGACATTGCCGATGATGACGGTGAGCAGATTGTTGAAGTCGTGCGCGATACCCCCGGTCAGCTGGCCGACCGCTTCCATTTTCTGCGCTTGGCGCAGCGCATCTTCGGTCTGCCGGTGCTCGGCCACTTCCTGCTGGACGCGCATCTCCAGCGTTTCCGCAAGCTCGCGCAGGCGGGCTTCCTGATCTTTGGCGTCCGTCACGTCATAGATGACACCGATCAAACGGTAGCCCGACCCTTCGCGCAGCACCTCGCCGCGACGTGCAATCCAGCGATACCTGCCGTCATCGCTGCGAACGACGCAAAACACGCCTTCGAGCGTATCCGGGATCATGCCGCTTCCCGGCTGAGGAAGCAGCGGCGGCTCGCCCGCGGCGAGCACATTGTTGATGGTCTTGACCGGGAGCGCGGTCGCAGGCTGCAGGCCCAGCAACTGGCAGAACTCGGCCGAGACCGCTGCCGTGGCAAAGCCGTCGATATATTCGAATGTCCCGACGCCGCCCGCAGACTGGGCGATGCGCAGCCGCTCCTCGGTGCGTTTCCGCTCGGTGACATCGATGAAAAGACCGGTAAAGCGGAGCGGTTCGTCGTCCGCATCGAGATGCAACTGGCCGCGCCCGTGCATCCACAAGGTCGATCCATCCGGCGCGATGATCCGGAATTCCTTGGAGAAGTGCTCTGCACCGGCCAGGATGCCGGCAATGGCGATACGGATGCGCGGTCGATCGGCGCTGTGAATGGCCTTGAAGAAGGTGGACGTCGGCAGCGCCGACACTGCAGCATCCGCTTCCAGCCCGTATAGTTCCGCGAACGCTGCATCGACGCGCAGCGTGTCGGAAGCGATATCCCAATCCCAGCTACCGCTGGCGCCGACCGCAGCCATGAAGGCGCGATCTTGTCCGCCAGCGTAGAATGGCGATTCAGGCATCATTGCCGACAACTCTTTCGATGAACTCGTCAAGAAGCTCCTTGATCGTTTCAAGCGACGGTAGATCCATGATCATGGCGATGTAGCCGCGAATGTCGCGCTTCCGCACAGCAAAATCGATATAGAGAAAAAGCACCAGACCGTCCGTGGCACCGTCGCCCTCTACATCGAACAGCGTTGCGCTGTCGCCCCGGAGGACCTCCGGGATCGTCATTGTCAGCGATCGCTTCAGCATGTTGGCTATGGTGGCGAGACAGGAATTGAGGATGACATTGCCCGTTTCGGTCAGGGCCTCTGTTTCCATTTCCATCAGATCTGTACCGGTGAGCGTGTCGCCCGTCACCGCGCGCGCAAGCTCGAGGCTGTTGCCTTCCGGGAATATTAACAGGGCCCGTCCCGCGAAGGGGCCACTGAAATCCTGGCGCACCGCTACAAGGCCGGAATCCTCGCGTTCTCCGATGAGCCGGGCGGCACGGTGCTGGCTAACCACATCGATCGAGGGCACCGACAGGCTGACCTGATCGCCGATCATCTTACGAAGGCTCGACGCTGCTCGGCTGACGCCGATGTTCACGATTTCGGTAAGCGCGTCCCGCTCGAGCTCTCCGAGCATCACATTGTCGAGAGTCACGCCTTGGCCATCCGCAACCGTAGCGCCGCACCTGAAAGAAACGCTTCGATACTCTCGACCGTCA
This sequence comes from Sphingomonas sp., assembly GCA_030824725.1. GTDB lineage: Bacteria > Pseudomonadota > Alphaproteobacteria > Sphingomonadales > Sphingomonadaceae > Sphingomonas. Next base: position 3,742 of record JAPJRE010000198.1, on the reverse strand, counting down.
CCGGCTTGGCGACGAAGGCGGCGCCCACTTCCCGGGCTCGCGCGATGATCTCATCCTGGATATTTGCCGTGATGATCGCCAGGGGCATCTCCGGCCGTCGCGCACGAATTGCCGAGGCGAGCTCCAGCCCGTCCATCTCCGGCATGTTGAAGTCGATGAGCGCCACATCAATGGGTTGCTCGTCGATCACCCGCAGCGCCTCGTCGCCGCCGCTCGCTTCGACCTTCTGCCAGTCAGGTTTGACCTCCGCCAACGCTTTCCCCGCGACAATGCGCGCTAGCTTGCTGTCGTCGACAATCAATACGGTAACCGGCATGCACAACTCCGAAAGCCGGCCGGCATGCCCCCACGGAGCCGGCCCCGAAACAACCTTACCACCCCGGGGGCAGGCTGTCATAGAAACAGATCAATCAGGTGGCGGGCAGCGAAGCCGTCCGGCGGCGGTACAGCGCGAACCTCAGGCTTCGCAGCCAAGAGAACCTGCAACACTGCCAGATGAAGCCTCTCCACCCCAGCCATGTCGACATGTCCTTTGGGGCACTCCTGCAGATATATCAGAAGCGTATCGGCATCCTCGGCGAGGCATCGGCCTTCGAGGTAGATCACATCCCCGGCCAGTCGAACGGTCACGCCGCGAGTTCCCCCAGATCCAGAACGAGCAGGACGCTGCCGTCCCCTAACAGGGTGGTGCCGCTAATGCCGCGCACGCCGGCGAGAAGGCCGCTAGGCGCCCGCAGGACAGCCTCCATGCGATCGCCAAAGCCATCCACGCGCAGCGCGACGGTTTCACCGGAAGCGCGCGTGACGAGCAGCCTTGCGACGGACGTCCGAACCTCGCGACCGTCCAGCAATCGCGCCAGGCTCAGCACCGGCACCGTCTGCCCGCGCAGAACGCAGGCCGTGCCCTCACCAACCGGCATCAACGCGGCCTCGTCGAGCCGCACGGTTTCCACGACCTGCTCGAACGGCACGCCATAGCGCTCGCCGGCTGCCTCGACGAGGAGGAGCTGCGTCGTGAGCGCATGGGCCGGGAAGCGAAGCCGGAAGTGGGTGCCTTGGCCCGGGGTACTATCGACCGTGATCGTCCCCCGCAGCTTCTCGACCGCTGCGCGAACGGCATCCATGCCGACACCGCGGCCCGACAGCTCGGTGACTTGCCCTGCCGTGGAGAAGCCGGGGGCGAAGATCAGGCGAAGTGCTTCCGCATCCCCCAGCCGCTCGGCCGCCTCGGGTTCGAGCACCCCGCGGATAACGGCAACCTCGCGGATTCTGGCAGGATCGATGCCGGCGCCGTCATCGACTAGCTCGATCAGTACCGCGTCTCCCTCACGCGCGGCCGCAAGGGTAATGCCCCCCTCCGGGGCCTTGCCCGCGGCACTTCGCTGCGCAGCCGCTTCGATGCCATGGTCGATGGCGTTCCGGAGCAGGTGCAGGAGCGGCTCGTACAGGCCTTCCGCGATCTGCTTGTCGACCTCCAGCGTTTCGCCCTTGGTGGCGAACGTCACGGATTTGCCCAGCCCCGCGGCGATCTCCCGGACCATGCGGGGAAAGCGGCGGAATACTGGCGCCAGCGGCACCAGACGAATGGAATGGACACCGCGCCTCAGTTCGGCCGCCGCCCGCTCTACGGCGCCCTGTGTCGCGCGTAGCTTCGAGGCGAGTTGAGGATCGAACTGCTCTGCTTCCCGGGAAAGCGGCGCCAGCGCATGGACCGCGACGAGCAACTCGGCGACGCCGTCCGCCAGCGCGTCGACCCGGACCGCATCGACCCGGATGATGGATGTCGCCCCCGCCTCGCGTGCCTGGGCGGTCTTGGCTTCGGGGGCGACAGGATGCAGTTCGACCTGATCCCGCATCAGGCGGAAGGCGCCCTGAAGCGCCTCGATGGGCGCTGCGCTCACGCCTTCCAGGATGGAGATGCACCGGAATGGATCGAGCGCGTCGAGACTCGGCCAGGCCTCCGCTGCAGGCCGGACATGCAACCAGAGAAGGTCGGGTATCGCGGCGGCGACGGCCAGCGGATCGTCGCCGCGGAAGAAACAGTCCGCATCTGGCGTGTAGCGAAACGCAGTTGCCGGGCCGTTGGCGTATGCGGCTAGCTGCCTTGCCCATTCTGGCGTCTGCCCGGCAACGGCGGATGACCCAGGACGCGCGTGCCCGGGCAAATCGCCGATGAGCTTCGCCGCGAGGGTGGTCGCCTCGTCCGACAAGGCGCCCGTCGTTTCGAGCTCGTCGATCCAGCGGTCCACCGCGTCGAGACAGGCCACCAGCGCAGCGCCGGCCTTGGCGTCGATTGCCGCGCCTTCCTTGCGGGCGCGTTCCAACACATCTTCGGCGGCATGGAGCGTGCGTTCGGCAGCCGCCATGGGGAAGATCGCGACCGAGCCCTTGAGCGTGTGGATCGCGCGAAAGGCCGCGTCGATCGCTGCCGCGTCTTCGGGATCGTGTGCCAGCGAAGCCAGGGCAGCCGTTGCGGCAGCCATCAGATCGCGTCCTTCGATCAGGAAATGTTCCAGCAACTCGTCCATCACGGCCTACGATAGACGATTGCGTTCTCAAGGCGAGCCATGGCGAAACGATCGGTGATGCGTGCCATCGACTCGCTGTGCCCCAAGCAGACGAAGCCACCGGGGTTGAGGCTCTCGAACATGTTCGCAGCCGCGACGGAACGGGAATCATCGTCGAAATAGATCAGCAAGTTACGGCACAGGATCACGTCGAACCGGCCGAGCCCGGTCAGCGTCGCCCGGTCCACGATATTGGCCGGAACAAAGCGCACGGACTCGCGAAGGTCGTCGATGATCTTCCGGCGATGGCCGTGCTCCGGCTCGAAATAACGATCGATGACGTCCTTGGGCAGCCGGGCAAGTGCCCGGGTGCCATAGCGCCCGGCGCGTGCGAGTTCGATTGCGGCGGTATCGAGATCCGATCCGACGATCTCGATATTATAGGCGTCGACGAGTGGCCAGTGTTCAAGCAGCCAGATCGCGATCGAATAGGCCTCTTCGCCGGTCGAGCAGGGCATCGACCAGATGCGGATCAGATCGCCCGGGCGGCGCTCCCTGACCAGCTCAGGCAGGATCTCGCGTGCCAGCGCAGCAAGCTGATGGTCCTCCCGGTAGAAATAGGTTTCGTTGATCGTGAAGGCATTGATCAACGCTTCCCGTTCCGGCCCGTTCGTCTCCGCGAACCCGAGATAGCCCCGCACGTCCTCGATCCCGGCGCGGACCATCCGCGCGCCGATGCGGCGTTCGATATAATAGCGCTTGTTGGCGCCGAAGATCATGCCCGTCCAACGATATAGAAGCGCGCTGACCCGCTGCATCTCGTCGCTTGTCAGTACCGGCAACGGAGCGCTGGCGATCGGATCACGCTTGGTCATCGCGCGAACAACGCGACCAGTTCAGCGGCCAGGCACTCGAGCGGCGCGACGATCGAAGCGCCGCCGGCCGCAACGAGCGCTCCCGGCATACCCCAGACGACGGCGGTATCGCTGGACTCGGCAAGCGTGGTACCGCCGCGCGTCTTCAGTTCCGTCAGGGCGGCAGCCCCGTCATTTCCCATGCCGGTCATCAGCACGCCAACTAGTTGATCCGGCGAAAGGTGCGCCATAGCACTTTGGACCATGCGATCGACGCTGGGATGCCAGAAATGGTCGGCACTGCTGGGAGCGGCAGTCGCCGCAAGGCTGCCCGCGCGACGGGTGACGATCAGGTCCGCGTCGCCGCGACCGATATAGACG
>JAPJRE010000197.1 GCA_030824725.1 Sphingomonas sp. | reverse complement strand
GAACAGCCCGGCCTCCGCCGGCCCGTGCGTCGCGGCCAGCAGGATCGTCGCGAACCAGTCGGTGAACAGGTTGTTCGCGTTCGCCACGAGGATCAGGAAACCCGGCCGCAGCAGCGATTCCGTCAGCGGCGACCGCGGCTGCCAGGAGCGTACCGCGCGGGCGTACAGATAGGTGGCGAGCACCGCCGTGACGATCCAGCCGGCGAGATACAGCTGCGACGGGAAGACGTCGCTGACCGGCAGACCCATCACCAGCACCACGCCGAGCACCAGGCTGCCGAGCGAGGTGGTGAGCGGGCCGTCGATGAATTGCGAGGTGCCGATCCACTTGACGCCGCGCAGCACCGTCGAGACGAGCCGGCAATACACCATGATCGGGATGATCAGCGACAGCACCATCAGGCTCTGTGCCATGGCCGGGCTGCCGATCAGGTCGACCGCGATCTGCCAGTGGAAGATCACGATGAGGGTGGTGAGCGCGATTCCCGCCGCGGTCCCCATCTGGATGGCGTGCCGCGCTGCAGCACGTGCGCTCCCGGTCCGGTCCATCGAGAGATGGACCGACACCGACCGGACGAGAATGGCATCCAGGCCGAGAAGCGAGAGGATGACGCACATCTGCACGGTGGTCAGCGCCGTGCCGAAGGTGCCGACCCCGGCCGGCCCCGCGGCGCGGGCCAGCAGCCAGGTGAACAGGAAGCTGGTGGCGGCGCCGAGGCCCTTCACCCCGAACCCCACCACCATCTGGCCGCGCACGCCGCGCAGATGCAAGTTCTGTAGCTTCAATGCGAGCGCCCCCAAGAATACGTACCGCGCTTAAGGCAAGCCTTGGCACGCGGCAAGTCGCTCGGGGGCGCTTCACCTTATGCGTGGTACAGGTCCAGCGCTGCGACGCGGGACTTGCTGAACGTCGAGAACGACCCGGCGCCGGTCGCCAGCGAACCGCTCAGGCCGGCATTGGCCAGGGCGGTCGCGAGCGGCGACTGGGTCGCGGTGGCGCTGCCGAAGGCACCCGCCAGAGTGAGCGTCGCCGGCGACGACATCGCGCTTCCCCAGCTGGTATCCCCGGCCAGCGTGGCCGCGCTTTCCGCCACGCCCTTGGCGACCATCACCTTCAGGGTGTCGGCGGCCGTGGCAGCCGGCGTCTGGGTGTTGCCCGCGTTGAGCGCAAGGATCTGCGCCGCGCTGTAGGCGGTGTCGCGGATCTCGATGTCGCCCACCCCGCCGCTGAACGAGGTGCCGAACTGGGTGCCGACATAGAGGCCCCACGAGGCGACCTTGCGGGTGCTGCCCGACATCGTGGCCGTGCCGCGGGCGACGCCGTCGACATACAGCGTCGCCGTTTTCTTGTTACTGTCGTAGCTGAGCGCGATCTTGTGCAGCGCCGTGTCCTTGATCTTCGCGCCGCTCGTCACCAGCGTCGAAGTGACGCCCGCATCGTTGGTCATGGTGAAGGACAATTCGCCATCCGAGCGCAGGCTCACGCCCCAGCTCTTGTAGATGCCGATGATCTGGCCGACCGATCCGGTGGTGGACGATCGCTGCATGTTGAAGTTCAGCGTGAAGGCGGACATGTTGAAGAGCTGCTGCGACGTCGTCCGCGCCAGTTCCATGCCGGAACCGGTCTTTACGTGGAGCAGATTGTTGCTGATCGCCGTGGCCGCAACGGCTTTGGTGGGGTCGTCGCTGCTCCACCCCGACGTGTCGACCACGCCCTTGCTGGTGAAGTTGAGGTCCAGCAGCAGCTTGGGGCCGGCCGGAGGCAGCGCGGCGGCGGCGGCCTTCTGCTGATCGACCAGCGCGGCCATCGCGCTGCCGGGCACCGGCGCATAGCCGACACCCTTCATCATGAGGCCGTAGACGGTTGCCTGCGCACCCTTGTTGATGTCTGCGATGCTGCGCAGCACCGAAGGACTGTTGACCAGCTGGACATTGTTGCTGGTGGTGACGTTGCTGTTTGACTCGATGGTGAGCTGGTCGGTCAGGTTGTTCGTCACCGAGCCGGTCACCCCCTGCACCCGGATCCAGGTCGACTTCGCGTCGGGCGCCGAGATAATGGTGTTCGAATCGATCTTGGCGTTCTCGGCGTGCACCAGGTTGATGCCGTGATACCAGCCGCTCAGATAGATCAGGTTGTTCTGGATCGTGACGTTCTTGTACGGCAGATCACCGTTTTCTTCGCCCAGGAAAAAGCCCTGGGTGCCGCGGCCCTCGCCCTGCAGAACCACGTTGTTGGTGATGTTCACATTGGTGTTGGCGATCGAGGCGCCGTTGGTCATGAACTGGATCGCGTCGGGATGTTCGTCGCCGATCGGGTACAGCCCCTCGAACCGGTTGCTGTCGATCGTTACGTTCGTCATCTCGGCGAAGTTCGTGTGATCACGCCGGTTGTCGTGGAAATAATTGTTTTGAACCAACATGTTGGCTCCGCCACGCACCGCCATGCCGATCACATAATGATCGATCGACGAGTTGATCATCTTGTTGTTCGAGCCGCCGAGGATGCGAATGCCCGTGCCCTTGGCATTGCTGGGATCACCGGTACCGCCGCTGAACTTCACGCCGTCGAGGGTGATGTTGCTCGACGAGTTGATCAGATTGGCGACTTCGAGATCGGTCGACGGCGTCGCCGTCCGTACGAAGTCGACGTCCTTGATGGTGATGTTGCTGCTGGCGTTCAGCTTGAGCGCGCCGAAGACCGCCTTGTTGTTGGGATCCTGCGACTGGATCGTGATGTTCACCGCCGGATTTTTCGAGTACATGAACAGCGTCGTGTACGTACCCGGAGCGAGCAGAATCGTCTCACCGCCTTTAGCGGCCTTGATTGCAGCGTCTAGTTCGGCCTGATTCTTGACAACCGGCATGTTGTGCTACCCTTACTTTACTGGTCGACCCCAAATCGACGTTTGATCCCCTCGCCACGAAACTCCCACAACGCCATGAAATAAGGGTGTAATCCCGTGGTGTAGAATTACTTAACGGGGTGCGGAACGATCCCCGTCGGCGCGATGCGGGCGTTTCGTCAGCCCCGCCCGCCGCAGCGGGGCCATGGATGCGCCAGGGCAAATCGTTGTGCAGCGCGGCAAGACGTCTCGACGCCTCGGGGCTTTGACGATAGACCTGACGCATGAGCAACGAAGAATCGCCGCAAGTCTCCGTGCTGGTGGTCACCTACCGGTCGACCCATTTCATCCGGAAGTGCGTGGCCGGAATAGAAGCCGGCGCGGCCGGGATCTCGTACGAGATCCTGATGATCGACAATGGCGATGGCGAAACCGAGGCGCTGGTACGCGCGGAATTGCCGCAGGTGCGGATCATCCCTTCGGAGGGCAATATCGGGTTCGGGGCCGGCAATAATCGCCTGGCCCGGCACGCGCGTGCCCCGCTGCTGATGCTGGTGAACCCCGATGCGGTGCCCGAGCCCGGCGCCATCGCACGGCTGGTCGCCCTGGCGAACGCAACCCCCGATGCCGGCGCCTGGGGCGGACGCTCCTATGATCCGGCCGGCAATCTCGACTTCGCCAACTATCTGGCGCTTCCCACCCCCGCCGACTTCGCGCTGTTCGTGATGTCGAGCGGCAGCCTGCGGCGCGGGGGCCTGCCCGAAAGCGCGACGACGACAGGAGAGGTCGACGTTCTCAACGGCGGCTTCATGATGGTCCGTGCCGATGTCTGGCGCGAAATCGACGGCTTCGACGAAAGCTTCTTCCTCTATTCGGAGGAAGTCGATCTGTTCAAACGCATCCGCGACCGCGGCTACCCCGTCCTGGTGGATCCGGCGGTGAAGGTCACGCATGATTCGGGCAGCGGCGATGCGCTGTCGCCGCGCCGGATCATGTTCGTGACGATCGGGCGCATGCACTATGCCCGCAAGCATTTCGGCAAGCTCGGCGCGCTGGCGGCTGCGCTTGGCCTGTGGCTTGCCGCGTTGCGCTATGCCGTGACCGCCCCGCTGGCGGCCCGCCTCCTGCCCCGCCGGCGCGAACATTTCGAGAAGGTCAGCCGCGCCTGGACACCGGTTGCGCGCAAGCCCCGGCTGTGGTGGCACGGCTATCGCACGGGCAACGAAGGCCGGAGCTGACCCCGGCTTCCGCTACGAGCGGGGTGGAGGCGCAAGCTCCCCACCCCGTTTCGCGTCACTGGGTAGCGTTCCCCGCCGGCGCAGCCGGGGCCGGGGACGCTGCCGGCGTCGCCGCCGGGCCGTTGTTCATCTGCGGCGGGGCGCCATAGCCGGGCTGATACTTCACCGTCGCCCGCGCCTTCTTCAACCGGTCGTTGAGCTGGGCATCGGCCGCCTTGGCGAAGCGCTCGTTGCGCAGCGCGCTGGCAGCCAGTTCGCGCGCCTGGTCCGCGGGCACCGGCTGCACCGTGGTCGCGGCAATCACATTGGCGGTCAGCCCCTGCTGCGTCGGCAGGATGAACATCTCGGTCGCGGGCAGCGCGGCGATCTTGCCCGCGATTTCCGGCGGCAGCGCCGCGGTGTCGATCTGCGTCGGCGCGCGGCGGAACTGGACGCCGTCGGCGGTCAGCTTGGCGGCCAGCTGGTCCAGCGTCTTGAGCGGGGCGAACTGCTTGAACTTGTCGGCCGAATTGGGGGGCGGGAACAGGATCTGCTCGACGCTGTAGATCTTGCGCTGCGCAAAGCGATCCGGATGGGCCGCCTGATACTGGGCGATTTCGGCGTCGGTCGGCTGGCTGATCCCGCCGGCGATCCGGTCGCGCAGCATCGTCGTCAGGATCAGCTCGTCGGCGCGGCGCTGCTGGATCAGGAACGCCGGGGTCTTGTCGAGCTTCTGCTCGCGGGCGACCTTGGCGAGGATCTTGCGCTCGATGACGCGCTGCAGCGCAAGCTGCTCGGCCAGCTTGCGATCGGTCCCGGCGGGCGCCGGGGAGGCCTGCAGCTCGGCGTTCAGCTCGAAGACCGTGATCTCGTCGCCGTCGACGGTGGCGACGACCTGCCCCTTGTCGAGCTTGCTTTCCTTGCTGCCGCATCCGGATACGGCCAGCGCGGCCGCAGCCGCCGCCGTCACCAGGAACCATTTCTTCATGAAAACCTCCCCGCCGGCACGGAATTGCGCACGGCACAAACTTCTACTTGAACCTATTCTGGCGGGCGGGCATCCGCAATAGTGTTGGCAGTGCAGCATGACTCCCGCCGGGAGACAGATGGTACGAGGGGGATACATGGCAGACGCGATCGCGACGGAACAAAATGCGAGCAAGCCGCTCAAGATGTGCCTCGCCGCATCGGGCGGCGGCCATCTTCGCCAGATTCTCGATCTGGAATCGGTATGGAAGGAGCATGATTACTTCTTCGTTACAGAAGATACCGCGCTGGGCCGCAGCTTGGCGGAGAAGCATCCGGTGGAACTGGTCGAGCATTATGCGATCGGCCAGGCCAAGCTGGGGCAACCGCTGCACATGCTGGGCGGTGCGCTGCGCAATTTCCGCCAGAGCCTCGCAATCGTCCGCCGGCAGAAGCCCGATGTGGTGATCTCGACCGGCGCCGGCGCGGTGTTCTTCACCGCGCTCATCGCCAAGCTGTCGGGCGCCAAGTTCGTCCACATCGAAAGCTTCGCGCGCTTCCACCACCCCTCCGCCTTCGGCAAGATGGCCAAGCCGGTCGCGACGATCAGCTTCGTCCAGTCGCCCGCGCTCAAGAAAATCTGGCCCGATGCGGAGCTGTTCGATCCGTTCCGGATGCTCGACACGCCACGCCCGCCGAAGCAGGAACTCACCTTCGCCACGGTCGGCGCCACCCTGCCCTTCCCGCGGCTGGTGCAGGCGGTGCTCGATCTGAAGCGCGCCGGCGGGCTGCCCGGCCGGCTCGTGCTGCAGCACGGCGACCAGGACCTGGAGGACCCGGGCATTCCCGGCGTCGAGATCTGCCGCACCATCCCGTTCGACGAGCTGCAGCTGCTGCTGCGCGACGCGGACATGGTGATCTGCCACGGCGGCAGCGGCTCGCTGGTCACTGCGCTGCGCGCCGGCTGCCGCGTCGTTGCCTTCCCGCGCCGTTTCGACCTGGGCGAGCATTATGACGATCACCAGGAGGAGATCTCGCAGACCTTCGCCGATCGCGGCCTGCTCCAGTCCGTCCGCGACGAGACCAAGCTCGGCGAGGCGGTCGCCGCCGCCAAGGCGGCCGAGCCCAAGCTGGCAACCACCGATCAGACCGCGCTCGCCAACCGGCTGCGCGAACTGTTCGCAGGCTGGGGAGCGAAGAAAAAATGAGCACGCCACGGATCAGCGTCGTCCTGCCCCATTACAACGATCTGCACGGGCTGGCGCTCTGCCTCGATTCGATCGACCGACAGACGATCGACCGCGATGCCTATGAGATCATCGTCGGCGACAACGCCTCGCCCTGCGGCCTCGACGCCGTCGAGGCGGTGGTCGCGGGCCGCGCGCGGGTGGTATCGATCACCGAGAAGGGCGCAGGACCCGCGCGCAACGGCGCGGCGGCGCAGGCGCGCGGCGAGATCCTCGCCTTCATCGACAGCGACTGCGTCGCCCAGCCGGGCTGGCTGGCGGCCGGTTCGCGGATGGTCGTGCCGGGCACCTTCATCGGCGGCCACATGTTCGTGCTGCAGCCTGAAGGCAAGTTGACCGGCAGCGCCGCAGTCGAGCTCGCGCTGGCCTTCGACAATGAGAGCTATGTCCGCAATTCGCAGTTCACCGTCACCGCGAACCTGTTCGTGACGCGGGCGGACTTCGAACGGATCGGCGGCTTTCGTACCGGCGTGTCCGAAGACATCGAATGGTGCAATCGCGCCGTCCGGATGGGGATGAAGATCGATTATTGCGGCGACGCCTCGGTGGGCCACCCGCCCCGCCCGGACTGGAGCGCCCTGCTCAAGAAGACGCGCCGCATCCAGCGCGAGCTGTTCCTGCTCAGCCTGGAGCAACCGCGCGGCCGGCTGCGCTGGGTGGCGCGCTCGGCGATGCAGCCGGTGTTCATTCCCGGAGACTTTGCGCGGATCCTCCGCACGCCCGGCACCCAGGGTGCCCGCGGACGGGCGCTCGCTGCCCTGATCGCGCTGCGCGCCTGGCGCGGCGGCGCGGGGTTGCTGCAGGCGATCGGCGTTTCGATCTGAAGCCGCGGCAGCGAGGGGGAGAAACGCCCCCTCGCTGCCCCTTTTCCTCAGACCGTCGCCAGCACGTCTTCCAGCGTGCCGCTGTCGAGCCGCAGGCGGCCCACCATCAGCCACAGGTAGATCGGCAGCGTGTCGTCGGTGAAGCGGAAGCGGCGCTCGCCGTCCTGCACTTCGCTTTCCAGGCTGAGCTGGGTGGTGAGCCCCGCGAGTTCCTGCTCGACCTGCTGGGCCGTGACCGGCGCACCCGGCAGCAGCTCGACCACGGCGCGGCCGCCGAACCAGCCGTCGACCGAACGCGAGGCCTCGCCCAGCGCGGCGAGCATCGGATCGTAGCGGCCGCCGACGAACTTGCGCATCTCGAGCACCGTG
>JAPJRE010000196.1 GCA_030824725.1 Sphingomonas sp. | reverse complement strand
GCCCCTACCGGCACGGGGCCTCGCGACGAAGGGCCCGAGCCGTGGCTTTGACCGACATCGCAATTCGCAGGGCCATATCCCGCGAAAAGCTGGCCTGCCCTCCGTTTCCGCGGGCATAACGAGGAGCCGCCGCGAGCGCGCTTGCGCTCCCGCCGGCGCACGAACAGCCCTTCTTCCCGGTACAACCGGTAGAGCTTCCTGGGGTTCGTGCCATGCCGCTTGCGTTCGAGCAGGACGCCGAAGCGTCGATAGCCGAAACGGCGGCGCGTTTCAGCGATCTCGCGCATCTTCCCGCAGATCTCGACATGGTCGGGCGGACCTTCTCGCCGAGCCGTCTTCGGATCGACACCGAGCAATATGCCGGCATGGCGCTGCGAGACTTGCCATTCCCGCATCCCGCCCAGCGCCGCATCCCGCCGCTGGGACGGCCTCGTCGGACTCTTCCCAACAGATCCTTGGATCGCGTTATCCAGCACATGCTGCGCCAACGGCCGTATCAGCTTCCCGGTCTCGTCCTCAAGCTGCCGCAGCCGCCCGGCGCCCGAGAGGGCTCGGCCCATGCGGTCGGCGGACTTCCTCCGTCGACCGCACCGCCTCCTGCCCCTTGGCCCTTCCGATGCTCTGTTCCTCGGAAAAGCGGCTCTTCCACATGCGCCTGCGCCTTCCCTGGTGCATACTCTATCAAGGCTAGGGGCCGACGGGCGGCAGGTCACCATGGCGTCTCGCTATGGCGAAGCTTGGAGAGGGACGGGCAAGGCTGCAGGCCTTGCGCGGCTGCCCGGCAGCCGCCCACCCCTCTCACAGTTTCGACCCAGCGTTTGCCTCACAAACGCCAAGTCTGCATAGCCCTCTCCCCTGGCGGGGAGAGGGGATCCGGCCTCAGCCCTGCTGGTCGGCGCGGGCGGCGCCTTCGCCATCGAGGTTCTGGGCGACGAACTCCCAGTTCGCCAGCTTCGTCAGGATGGTGTCGACGAACGACGGGCGCGCGTTGCGATAGTCGATGTAATAGGCGTGTTCCCACACGTCGATCGTAAACAGCGGCTTCACGCCGTGCGCGACGGGCGAATCGCCGTCATGGAACGAGGTGACCTTCAGCGTGTCGCCGTCGAGCACCAGCCAGCCCCAGCCGCTGGCGAAGTGGCCGACGGACTCTGCCTTCAGCTTCTCGACCAGCGCTTCCTGGCTGCCGAAGTCGCGGGTGATCATCTCGGCCAGCTTGCCGGTGGGCGCCGCATAGTTGGGCGTCAGGCACTGCCAGAAGAAGCTGTGGTTCCAGATCTGCGAGCTGTTGTTGAACAGGCCCTTGTTGCCCTTCTCCTTGGCGTAGGCGATCACGTCGGTGAGCTTGGCGCCGGCCAGCTCGGGGATGTCGGCAACCAGCTTGTTGCAGTTGTCGACATAGGCCTTGTGGTGCTTGCCATGGTGGAAGTCGAAGGTCTCGGCCGACATGTGCGGGGCGAGCGCGTCCTTGGCGTACGGCAGTTCGGGAAGTTCGAAGGCCATGTCATGCTCCTCTTGGGATTGGAAAGCTTGTCCGCCCGCCTAACGCATGGGACGGCCTCGCGCCGCAACATTTTTTGTTTCGCCCCTGATCGACGCCGCCGATCAGAAGAGCTGCCACTCCCACACGCCGGCACCTGCGGGCACGCGCAGGCGCAAATAGCGGGCGGACACGTTCAGCGGCAGCGCGATCGGCGAGCCGCTAGCGTCGGGCTTGGCCGCCACCTGGCGCCAATGCGTGCCATCGACCGAGGCCTCAATCGCGACGTCGTAGCTGCGGTGGGCATATTCCATCCGTAGCTGTGTCGTGCGGACCGTGCGCACCTCGCCGAGATCGGCGACCAGCAACGGCGCAGCCCCCGGTGCCGGGCGCCAGAGCGTTGCGTAATTGTCGTCCCCTGCCCGTTCGGCCGCATGCACCGCATCGACGGCCGCGCCCTTGAGCGTGACCGGCATGCCGCGCGTGCGGCGGGCCACGAAGCCCGTCACCGCGCTGCCATGGCTCGGCGTCAATTTCGCGATGCTGCCGTCGTCATGGATCGTCAGCGGATCGACGGCGATCTGGCGGAGCGTCGCGTCGTCGCCCGGCCGCGGCCAGGGCAGCGACTGGCGGTGGTAGAGGATATAGGGCTGCTTGCCGACGCGGAAGATCGCGTGATGACCCGGGCTGATCACCTCGCGCGCCTTGTCGGTGGACAGGATCGGGCTGTCCGGCCCCTCGCGGAACGGCCCGAACGGCGTGTCGCCGATCGCGTACCGCACCTTGTACGTGTCCTCGGTCGTCTTGCCGTCGCTATAGGTGAGGACATAGTGCCGCCCCGCCTTCACGAGGAACGGGCCCTCGAAGTAATTGGCGGGGGTGACGTCCTTGGGCTCGCCGTCGAAGCTTACCATATCCGGCTTGAGCTTGACGACGAAGCAGTGGCCGTTGGTCCAGTTTAGACCAGAGCCCCAGTACAGATACGCAGTACCGTCGTCGTCGACGAACGCCTCGGCGTCGATCATGTGGTAGGCGGGCGCGAAGTCCTTCGCGATCAGCGGCTTGCCGCCATGCGCATCGGCCCAGGGCCCCGCAGGCGACGGCGCGCTGCCCACCCATATCTCGGAGCCGACCGAGACATACATGTACCAGCGCCCGTTCTTCGCCTTGACGACCGACGGCGCCCAGACCTTGGAGTCACCCGAGGTGGGGCTGGTCGCCGCCGCCTTGGTCGGCCAAGCCGGCGTGGAGAAGCTCCAGTCCCGGCCGTTGCTGGAGGTCCACATTCCCAGCGTGTCGGCGCCCCAGGGATCGATGGTGGCGTAGATGTACCACTTCCCGCCATCGCGCACGATCGAGGGATCGGCGAAATAGCCGGGGAGCAGCGGGTTGCCGTCGCCGGCCGCGTCCCAGCGCGGCGCGGGCGCGTCGGCGGCGGCGAGCAAGCCCGCCGCCACCATCAGAAGAACCGCCTTGCTCACTTGATGTCGAGCATCACGATCGCCTTGGCCGGCACCTGCACCGTCAGGGTCCCGCCCGAAAGCGTCGCCCCGGTGAACGCCGCCGGCTTGATCGCGTCAGGCGCCTGGAAGTCGTTATGCGCGTCCATCGTGGCGCCGGTGAGGACCTTGCCGGTCACCGCCGCGCCGGTCACGCCGTCGAGCTTCACGCTGACGCTCGCCGGCTGGTTGGGATCGACATTGACCAGGCCGACATGGACCACGCCGTCGGTGCCCCGCACCGCGCTGGCGCTCACCGCGCGCATCGTCCACTGGTCCTTGTTGTACCAGCGCGACTGGACGTCGACCGGCAGCACCGTGCCGTCCATATAGTCCTTGTACAGGTCGAACGCCCAATAGGTCGGCGTCTTCACCATCCTGGCGCCGTCGGTCAGCAGCATCGCCTGCAGCACATTGACCATCTGCGCGATATTGGCGCCGCGCACGCGGTCGGCATGGCGCGCGAAGATGTTGAAGTTGAGCGCCGCGACCATCGCGTCGCGCAGGCTGTTCTGCTGATACAGGAAGCCGGGGTTCGTGCCCGGCTCGACATCGTACCAGGTGCCCCATTCATCGACGAGCAGCGCGACCCGCTTCTTGGGATCGTACTTGTCCATGATCTTGCCGTGCTCGGTGAGCAGCTCTTCCATCTTGAGCGTCTTGGAGAGCGTGCGCGCCCAGCTTTCCTCGTCGAAGCCGGTCGCCGCACCCTTCTTCTCCCAGGGCCCGGGCACCGTGTAATAATGCACGCCGATGCCGTCGATCTTGTCGCCGGCCTTGCGCATCATCACCTCGGTCCAGTTGTAATCGGCCGAATTGGCGCCGCTGGCGATCTTCATCAGCTTCTGGCCCTCGGGCACCTTGAGGAAGGTGGCGTAGCGACGGGTCACGTCGGCGGCGTACTCCGGCAGCATGTCGCCGCCGCAGCCCCACAGCTCATTGCCGATGCCGAACATGGGCAGCTTCCAGGGCTTGTCGCGGCCATTGGCACGGCGCTGGTTGGCGATGGTCGACCGGGTCGGCGAGGTCATATACTCGACCCACTCGGCCATCTCGCTCGGGTTGGCGGTGCCGACATTGCCGGAGACATAGGCTTCGGCCCCCACCACTTCGGTGAAGTCCATGAACTCGTTGGTGCCGACGGCATTGTCCTCCGTCACGCCACCCCAGTTGGTGTTGACCTTCACCAGGCGCTTGGACTTCGGCCCGATGCCTTCCCGCCAGTGATATTCGTCGGCGAAGCAGCCGCCCGGCCAGCGGATGACGGGCACCTTGATCGCCTTGAGCGCATCGATCACGTCGCGGCGGAAGCCCTTCACGTTCGGGATCTTGCTGTCCGCGCCGACATAGAGGCCGCCATAGATGCCGGTGCCGAGATGCTCGGCGAACTGGCCGAACAGGCGGCGGTCATATTTCGCGCCGGGCTTGTCGCCATGCACCGTCACGGCGTCGCCGGTCTGCGCCATGGCCGGCATCGCCGCGATGAGCGCGATCGCACTGATAAGGGTCCGCATCATTCTCTCTCCGTTGCACGCGCGGGGCGCGCTTTTGCTGGTGTAGTGCCTTCGCCCAGGAAGGGCGTAAGGCGGAAACGCAGGCTCGTCGGCACCAACTGGGTGCGGTATTTCGGAAGCGGCTTGCCGAACTCGCTCCACTGGGTGTCGCCGCCGACGCCCCATTGCGCGGCGTCGATCAGCAGCGTGCCCTGCGCCTTCGGCACCACATCGGTGCTCTTCCAGGTGCCGGGTTCGTGCCGGTCGAGATCGGCATAGGGGAAGGCGAGCGCGTTCATCATCAGCGGCGTGTCGCCCTGCACCCGCAGGCCCGATCCGCCGCCGATCAGTTCCATCCACCGGACATCGACCTTGTTGCCGGTCTCCTGCGGGCGGATGTAATCATGGTTCTGCTCGGCGATGGCGCCGCGCCACAGGCCGATCGGGGCCGAGGTCTTGCGGTCGACATAGCTTTCGTGCGGGCCGCGGCCATACCATTCGACCGTCTTGAGGCTGCCCGGCGTGGTGAAGGCGAGGCCGATGCGGAACGGCGGCGGCAGCTGGCCCGAGACCGGCTCGAACTTGCCGTCGACCGCGACCGAACCGTCGCCCGCCATGCGGTAGACGCTGGTGAAGCGCACCGCGCCGGCACCCATGGAATAGGCGATGCGCACCTCGGCGCCGTCCTCGCCCAGATCCTGCACCTGCACCGCGGAGACGGTGCGCGTCTCGCTCATCCCCTTCCAGGCGGCGAGCTGCTTGTCGGTGCTGATGCCGATGTCGTTGTCGGTCACCGCGCGCCAGAAATGCGGTGCGCCACCGCTGAGCAGCGTCTTGCCCTTGGCGGCGTAGCGATCGACCAGGCCGGTCGCGCGGTTCACCACCAGCGTGGCGCCGCCGGCCGAGAGGGTGATCGCCCCCTGCCCGTCCTGCGTCGTCACCTTGCCCTTGGGCGCCGCGACCTCGCCCATGCGATAGGCCGGATCGAGCGCGAACTGCTCCCAGCCGATGACCGTGCCGCCGGGCACCAGCGGCACCGCATCGGCCTTGGCGCGGGCGCGGATCGTGACGAAATACTCGGCACCCGGCTTGCGCGCGATGCCCGCCAGCGGCAGCGCGATCGTGCCCGCGCCGTGCGCCGCCACGTCCGGCGCCGCCAGCGTGCCATTGGCCACCGCGACGCCATTCTCCTGCACTTCCCAGTCGAAGGTGAAGCCGGACAGGTCGCGGAAGTCATGCCGGTTGCGCACCGTCACCGTGCCGCCCGCGGCATCGAAGCCGTCGAACTGGATCGGCGCATAGACCTTGCGGAGCTCGTAGAGCTGCGGGTTGGGCGTGCGATCCGCCTGGAGCAGTCCGTCGCCGAACTCGATGTCGCCGCCCGGGTTCGGGCCGTACTCGCCGCCATCGCCCCAATAACGCCGCCCGTCCTTGGTATAGCGATACATCGACTGGTCGACCCAGTCCCAGGCGAAGCCGCCCTGCAGCTTGTCCGGATGGGCGTAGATGGTGTCCCAATATTCCTTCAGGTTGCCGCCCGAATTGCCCATCATATGGGCATATTCGCACTGGATCACCGGCTGCTTGAAGTTCCAGTTGGTGGCGTAATCCTCAAGCTTCACCGCCGGATCGTACATCGGCGCGTAGATGTCGGCATAATAGTTCGGCCGGTGGTCCTGGATCCCGTCCCACGTACCCCAGCCGAGATAGGAGACCAGCCGGCCCGGATCGACCGCCTTGGCCGCCGCGGCCGCTGCCTCGAAGTTCGGCCCGATGCCCGCCTCGTTGCCCAGCGACCAGAAGATCACCGAGGGATGGTTCTTGTCGCGCTGGACCATGTTGACGACGCGGCTGACATGCGCGTCCTTCCACGCCGGATCGAAGCCGACCTGGAACTGCGAGCGCAGTTCGCCATGCTTGTTGGCATAATCCATGTAGGCATGGCTCTCGATATTCGCTTCGTCCATCACATAGAGGCCGTAGCGATCGGCGAGCTCGTACAGATACGGGTCGTTCGGATAGTGCGAGGTGCGGATCGCGTTGATGTTCGCCCGCTTCATCAGCTGGATGTCGTGCTCCATCGATGCATGGCTGACGACGTGGAAGGTCTCCGGATCATGCTCGTGGCGGTTGACGCCGCGGATCGTGATCGGCTTGCCGTTGACGCTGACCAGCCCGTTCCTGATCTCGACGGTGCGGAAACCGATCCGCTGCGGGGTGGCCTGCACCACCTTGCCCTCGGCATCCACCAGCTCAACCAGCAGCGTGTAGAGATTGGGCGTCTCGGCGGTCCAGGGGCGGACGCCGGGCACGTCGGCAGCGAGCGTCACCTTCTGCGCGGCACCGGCGGGAAGCTGCGTCTCCCGCGCCAGCACCTGCTTGTCGCCATCGAACAGCGTCATCCGCGCGGTGAGCGGCGCGGTGCGATCGGTCAGCGTCAGCTCGGTCGAGAGCTTGCCGTCCTTGTACGCGGCGTCGAGCCCCGCATGGACGAAGAGGTCGGCCACCCGCGCCTTGGGTGCCGCCGCGAGATAGACCGTGCGCTCGATGCCCGAGACGCGCCAGAAATCCTGGTCCTCGAGATAGCTGCCGTCCGACCAGCGATGGATCTGGATGGCGATGGTGTTGCGGCCGGCATGGACCAGCTTGGTGACGTCGAACTCGGAGGGGAGCTTGGAATCCTCCGCATAGCCAGCTTCGACGCCGTTTACCCACACGCGATAGGCCGAACCCGCCGCGCCGATGTGGAGGATAACGTCCTGCCCGGACCAGTTCGCCGGCAGCTGCACGTCACGGCGATAGGAACCCACCGGGTTGGTCGCGTGCGGGATCAGCGGACGGTTGGCCGGGAACGGATAGGTGATGTTGTTGTAGCGGGCCTGGTCATAGCCCTCGGTCTGCCAGTCGGCGGGGACCTTGATGCGCTTCCACTTGGCGACGTCGTATTCCGGCTTCTCGAACCCGTTCGGCACCGCGTCCGACGAGGGCGAGAAGTGGAACGACCATTGGCCGTCGAGCCGCTACC
>JAPJRE010000195.1 GCA_030824725.1 Sphingomonas sp. | reverse complement strand
ACGCGCAATATATCAATGTGATTTACAGGGCGGACATGCTCGTTCGACGCGCGAGAAACCCCCTTCCGCCGAGAGGCGCCCTGCGACTCGCCGACGAGCGCGGCGCCGTGGCCGTTATCGGCGCGCTCTCGCTGACCATCCTCGTCGGCATGGGGGCGATCTCGGTGGATCTCGCGCGCGGCTACAGCCAGCTGATCAGCAACCAGCGCGCTGCCGATGCCGCTGCGCTCGGCGCGGCGCTCGCCTATAAGGGCGCGAATGCCAGTGAAGCGATCCTGCTGCCCGCGGCACAGGATCTTGCCCTCGCCAACGGGCTGACGAACGCGGTCGTCACGGCCACGATCGTCAACGACATGCCGACGGCCGGCGCCAAGGCGGTCAAGATCACCCTCACCACCCCCGTGCCTTTCGCGATCGCCAAGGCGCTTGGCTATCGCGGCAGCTACGCCGTGGGCGCCACCGCCTATGCCTCGCTGAGCGCGCCCAGCCAGATCGCCCCGCCGTGCATCCTCGCGCTGGCGGCGACGGGTACGGGTATCGCCACCAGCGGCGGCGCGACGATCGACACTCCCGACTGCTCGGTGGCGGCGGTGGCGGACATCGCCAATCGCGGCACGCGGATCGCGGCCAAGAACATCGTTTCCGGCTCGGGCAGCGTGCTGAACGACTGGGGAACGTTGTCGGCCGCGTTGCTGCGCTATGCCGGCAGCTTCACCAATCCCAGCTGGAACGGCAATGTTCCGGCGAGCGACAAGCGGGTCAATGCGGCCACGGCCCTGGCCGATCCGCTGGCGAACAATGCCGATCTGACCACGGCGCGACAGGCACTCGGGACCGCAGTGGCGCCGCGCACGATCACCAACCCGACCACGCCGGCGGGATCGGACTGGGTGATCGGCTATTCGCCATCGAGCAATGTTGCCGGCTTCCGGAAAGGCAATTCCGGCAACTTCGTCATCCCTGCCGGCAATTACACGATCGGCAAGCTGACGATCGACGGCGGCGTGACGGTGCAGTTCCAGGGCAGTTCCACCATCACGGTCGCCAACGGCCTCGCGATCGGCGGTGGATCGACGGTGACCTTCGGCGACGTCAACCTCTCAGTGAACGGCGGCTTCAACAGCGGCTCCAACGGCGTGACGATGGGCAATGGCAGCCTGGCGATCGGCAGCGGCGCGATCAGCTTCCAGGGCACCAACAGCTTCGGCAACGGGCCGGTGACGATGAACGGCACGCTGTCGCTCGGCGGGGGCACCACGCTGACGCTCGGCACCGGCAATCACGCCTTCGGCACGATCAGCGTCGGCGGCGGCAGCTGGCTGAAGATGGGCGCGGGAGACCTCGACGTGCGGTCGGGGCTGACGGTCGACGGCAGTTCCACACTCGCGGCGGGCGCGGGCGATTACCGGATCGGCGCCGACGCGAGCGGGAGGGCGGTCACGCTTTCCGGCAGCGCGGTCTTCCTGATGGGCGACGGCGCGTTCAGCGCGGGCGGCGACATCAACACCGCCGGCGGCAGCCGGATCGTGTTCGGCCGCACCGCCAACCACCTGATCAAGGGCGACCTTAACATCGCCGGATCGGTGCTGTTCGGCACCAGCCGCTACACGATCGACGGCGACTTCACCAACGGCACCGGCGGCACCACCTGGCCCTATACATCGAGCGTCACCGGCCAGACCTACGGCTCGACCCTCGAAGGCGTGAGCGTCTCGGGCTTTGACATGGCAGGCGTCAACGTCTCGTTCGTGCTGAGCGGCACGCTCAACCTCGCGGGCGGCGCCTACACCAAGCTGATCGCGAGCAGCACCAGCGTCTCGGGCGGCGCGATCGCCGACCTGCTGATCGACAGCCTCACCGCCAACCCGACCAACTGGGCCGCCGGCGCGCAGAACATCTTCGTAGGCGCCGTCCACCTGCCCAATTCGGACCTGACCATGTCCGGCGGCAGCTCGACCCTGTCCAACGGGCAATGCTTCATGCTGATCACGCGGACGATCAATGCAACCGGCGGCGCCGCGGCCGGATCGGCATGCACGAGCATCGTCGGCAGCGGCGGCAGCGGCGGCACGACCACGATCGGGCTCGTCCGATGACCACCGATGTGGCGATGCGCCCCGAGGAGGAAGGTGCGGCGACGATCGAATTCGCGCTGCTGACGCTGTTCCTGTTCCTGGCAGCGTTGCTGACCCTCGATTTCGCCGCCTATTTTGTGCAGCGCAGCCAGCTTGCCGCCGCGGTTTCGGCGGGGTCGATGTCGGCCTTTGCCAACCGCACGTCGGTGCCCTTCCAGTCGCTGCCGAGCTATGTCCAGAATGCCGCACGGCTGCCGACCGCCCCGCAGATCAGCATCGCCTGCAACGGCACGGCGAACAGCTGCGTCAACACCGGGCGGAGCTGCGCCTGCCTGTCCAAGACGGGCACCTACATCGCTGCCACGTGCGGGAGCAGTTGCCCGGCGGGATCGACGCCCAATTCGACCGCGGGCTATTATCTCCAGATCACCGCCTCGTCTCGATATCGCGCGATGGTGCTGCCGAAGGGCATGTTGAACGGTACCGCCATCACCCAATCGGTGACGGTGCGGCTCGAATGAGCCTGCGAATGCGTTTCCTCCTCGACGACCGGACCGGCGCTACCGCGGTCGAGTTCGGGCTGCTCGCGCCGGTCTTCCTGCTGCTGCTGTTCGGCATCATCGAGGTCGGCCGGCTGCTCTGGGTGAAGCAGGTGCTGACCGAAGCCGCCTACAGCACCGCGCGCTGCGCCGCGCTCGCCTCTCCGTGCAAGACGCAGAGCGACGTGCAGAGCTTCGCCACCGCGCGCGGACGCCGCTGGGGCCTGCGCGTCGACTCCAGCCTGATCGGCTACACGGCAAGCACCACCTGCGACGGCAATGCCGGCAGCGTGCAGGTGACGCTCCGCTATAATTTCGCTTCGCCGCTCTCCGGGTTCATCGCCGCCCTGCCCCGCGAGGTACTGGCCCATGGCTGCTTCCCGAAGCTGAGCTGAGCGGCAGCCCTTCCTTGCCCATGCCTGCCGGAAGCGTACCCCTTGCGGGGCCGCTCCCGGCATGGGCATCGGCGAAAGGCGTCAGTCCTTGAACGGCTTCAGCGTCTCGATCGTGCCGTCCGGACGGAAGGTCAGTTCGGTGATCTTGGCCGAGCGGAGGTGGTTCTTATTGGTCAGCTGGGTGTCGTGGTACGCGAGATACCATTTGCCCTGGAACTCGAACACCGAGCCATGGCTGGTCCAGCCCTGCACCGGCTCGAGGATGCGGCCGGTATACTTGAACGGGCCATAGGGGCTCGTGCCAACGGCATAGGCGAGGAAGTGCGTGTCCCCGGTCGAGTACATGTAGTAATATTTGCCGCCGCGCTTGAACGTCCACGCCGCCTCGAAGAAGCGGCGGTCATGGTCGCCGCCGAGGATCGGCTTGCCCTTCTCGTCGACGATCACCGCGTCGCGGAGCGGCTCGGCAAGGCTCTTCATGTCGGGCGCGAGGCGCGCGACCTTGCCGGTGAGGGCGGGCTGGTCGTCCTTCTTGAGGTCGGTGTCGCCGGCATTGGGATCGTACTTGCCCGTCGCCCAGCGCTGCAGCTGGCCGCCCCAGATGCCGCCGAGATAGAGATAGCTCTGGCCGTCGTCGTCGGTGAACACCGCCGGGTCCATCGAGTAGGTGCCCTGGATCGGCTGCGGCTCGGCCTTGAACGGGCCGACGGGCGAGTTCGACGTGGCGACGCCGATCCGGAACACGCCCTGCTTATCCTTGGCCGGGAAGTAGAGATAATAGGTGCCGTTCTTGAACGCCGCGTCGGGCGCCCAGGCCTTTTCCGAGGCCCAGGGAACCTGCTTGAGGTCGAGCGCGACCGGGTGCACCGTCACCGGGCCGCCCGGGCGCTCCATGCTCAGCACCTGATAGTCGTGCATCGCATACTGGCTGCCGAGATCGTCGTCGGGGATGCCCATGTCGACGTCATGGCTGGGATAGATATAGATCTTGCCGCCAAAGACATGCGCCGAAGGATCGGCGAAGTATAGGTCCTTGACCAGCGGCTGGGCCAGATAGCGCTTGCCGTCGGGGCTGCGCGCCTCCTCCGATGCGTTGGCCGGGGCGGCCGCATTCGCCGCGGTGTCGTTCTGCGCCGTGTTGCCGCCCGAGCAGCCGGCAAGAATCGCGATGGCAGCGGCGGCCGTCGAAAGTTTCAGCGAAAAGCGCAAGATCCTATCCTCTCTTCTGTTCCGGCGCAGCTCCTGCTGCTTGGCGATAGCGCTACCATCTGTCCCTCACCCTCGGCAAGTGCCTGGAAGCGCGGCACGCCGATCGCATCGCCGTGCATGAAAACGTCTGCAAAACGACGCCGGCACGACGCAAAACACTGCGATCTTTTGTCACAATTAGCACTTTACACATCCCCGAAAAAAATTATCGTATACCAAATAACGTACACGAGGGGGGGTGAATCATGCGGGTAAGATATGGTATCGGCGTTAGCATCGTAGCGATCCTGGCCAGCACGCCCGCATGGGCGCAATCGACCACCGGCCAGGGAACCGACGCGCAGGCAGCCGCTGCGCAGGACCAGGCCTTGAGCGTTCCGGAAATTGACGATCGCGAGCAGCCCAAGCCGGAGGAGATCGTGGTCACCGGCTCGCGCATCCGGCGCAGCAACATGACCTCGGCCGCCCCGATCGCGGTGATCGACAAGGACATGATCGGCGAGCGCGGGCTTGGCCGGCTGAGCGACACGCTAAGCGCGATGCCGCAGATCACGCCGATGATCGGCGATCGCGGCAGCAGCACCGATCCGCGCGCCGGGCCCGCCCGCGTCAGCCTGCGCGGGCTCGGCTCGGGCCGCACGCTGGTGCTGCTCAACGGCGACCGGATGGACAATGACGCGAACGTCATCCCGGCCCCGCTGATCGAGCGCGTCGACGTGCTCACCGGCGGCGCCTCGGCGGTCTATGGCTCGGACGCGGTCGCCGGCGTGGTCAACTATATCGTGAAGCGCCGCTTCACCGGCATCCACCTCAATTTCGAGGCCAGCGCCCAGCAGAGCACCAACGACAACAATTTCATGCTCAACCTTCTCGACGAGGCAGGCTATCCGCGCCCGCCCCGCCACGTGTTCGGCGGCGAGGCCTATAACGGCAGCATCGCGGCCGGGCAGAATTTCGCCGAGGGCCGCGGCAACATCAGCGTCTTCGCCACCTATAACCGCCTGGAGCCGATGGAAATCGGCATGTTCGACCACACTGCCTGCCCGGTCTTCCAGAATCCGCAGCCGGCTTCGGGCTTCCAGACCAACGACCAATGGTCGTGCGGCTTCAACGAGGCCAACCCGTACAACTGGTTCTGGGTGAATGGCGGCGAATATACCAACGCCAAGGACGGTTCGCGCAACTGGCGCGCCTATGATGTCGACGACATCAAGCGCACGCCCCAGAAGGACTGGCTGCAGCGCGAAGTGCGCCGGGTGAATTCGGGCGGCTTCTTCAGCTACGACATCGCCTCGACGGTGAAGTTCGACAGCAGCTTCCTGTACAGCTACGATCAATCCGGCGGCGAGGTGCAGTTCAGCGACTGGTTCTACTCGCCCGATTTCCAGATGCCGTGCGACAATCCCTTCATGAGCCCCCAGCAGCAGCAGCTCGCCTGCGGCGCCGATGCCGGTGTGCACGGCAAGTCGGCGCAGATGTGGATGAACGTCTACCGGCCCGACAACAAGGGCGAGTATCGCTACCGCACCAACACCTGGCGCGCCTCCGGCCATCTCTCCGGCACGCTGGTCGACGATCTGCACTTCGATGTGGGTTTCCAGCGCTCGAAGCGGGTCGAGAAATACACCGGCACCAACATCTTCGACTGGGGCAAGAACGAGCTGTTCAAGCGCGCGATGCAGGTCGTCAGCGTCAACGGCGTGCCGACCTGCCAGTCGGTGGTCGACGGGACCGATCCGAACTGCATCCCGCTCGACGGGTTCAGCTCCAACGGCCCCAACCCGGCGGTGTGGTCCTATCTCACCGCGACCGGCGCGAGCCGCGTCGTGCAGGAACAGCTCGTCGCCAACGCCTCGGTCTCGGGATCACTCGCCCGCTACGGCATCAAGAGCCCCTGGGCCGAAGACGGGATCGGCGTCGCGCTCGTCGTGGAACATCGCTGGAACCGCGTCTCCGAAGAGGGCAGCGGCGCCTTTGCCTGGTGGTCCAAATATTCCGGCAACGACGTGGTCGACGAACTGGGCGGCGAATTGTCGGTGCCGATCGTCCAGAAGAAGCCGCTGCTCGAGGACCTGACCGTCAGCGGCGCCTATCGCCTGTCGCGCTACCGCTCGCTCGATGATCTGGTGAAGACCTGGAAGGCCGACATCGTCTATCGCCCTTATGCTGGCCTCGGCTTCCGGGCGAGCGTCAATCGGGCGGTACGCCGCGGCTATCTCGAACGGCTCCAGGGCGCGGCGCCCTATCAGGCGAGCTTCGAGGATCGCTGTGCCACCGCCGCGACGCCGAGCAACGGCGACCCGCAGCGCGAGCGGCTGAGCTTCGAGCAATGCGCCGCAACCGGCATGACGCGGGCGCAGTATGACGCGCTCGCCGTCCCCGGCAATTGCGACTCCGGCGGCTATTGCCAGACGCAGTTCCGCCCCGGCGGCAATCCTGCCCTCAAGCCCGAGACCTCGACCAGCATCACCGCCGGCGTGGTGATGCAGCCGAAGTTCCTGCCCGGCTTCAATGCCTCGGTCGACTATTTCTCGATCAAGATCGACGGCGCGTTCGAATGGGTACGCACCGACCTCATCTCGGACCAGTGCTTCAACCAACACACCGCCTTCTTCTGCGGGCTGATCACCCGTGATCCGAATTCGGGCCGGGTGACCGAGATCAACGCGCGCTACAATAATTCGGGGTTCCTGAAGACGCAGGGGATCGACTTCTCGCTCTACTATCCGATCCACCTGTCCAAGCGCGTGTTCGGGCTGGAGCTGGGCCGCCTCAACCTCGGCCTCAACGGCACCTTCAACCTGGCCAACGACCGGCAGTTCGCGCCGGGCACCCAGGTCTATTCGTGCCTCGGCTATTTCGGCTTCTTCTGCCGCGACCTGACGCCGAAATATCGCCACTTCGCCAATATCGGCTGGGACATGCCGTGGAAGGGCACGATCAGCCTCGCCTGGCGCTATGCGGCGCCGACCAGGAATGCGAAGCTCTCGTCCAACCCGGTGCTCGGCTCGAAGCCAGACTCGGGCACCACGGATACCTATCCGCTAATCCCGCGCCTGGCCGCGCAGAGCCTGTTCGACCTGTCGATCAGCTATCCGGTCACCAATCGGGTGCGGGTGTGGTTCAACACGCAGAACCTGTTCGACAAGGATCCGCCGATCATCGGCCAGGGCGCGAAGGACACCACTGCCTTCCAGAATACCTATCCCTGGTATTACAACTCCTGGGGCCGCACGCTCCGCGCCGGGATCAGCGCCAAGCTGTGGTGAGGTGGCGCCCGGGCATCGAGACGATC
>JAPJRE010000194.1 GCA_030824725.1 Sphingomonas sp. | reverse complement strand
CGGCCCATCTGTGGACGCCCCTTCGGATGCAAGCGGTAAATCGGGGTAATGTTGGCTCCAGTTCGAGCAACCGGGCGGGCGCCTGCGCAGCCAGCATCGCCGCGCGGAGGTGGCGGAAGAAGCTGGCATGATCGATCTGACGCTGGCTGACATTGACCGCCAGCCGCTGCTCGATGCCGAGCCGGGCCCAGCGCGCGATGGTGTTCGCCACCGTCGCCACCACCCAGTCGCCGATCTCGACGATCAGCCCGGTCTCCTCGGCCCGCTGCAGGAACGAGCCCGGCAGCTTGGTGCCGTCCGGATGCTGCCAGCGCAGCAGCGCCTCGGCGCCGACGATGGCACCGCTGCTCGCCGAGACCTGCGGCTGGAAGACCAGCGCGAATTCGCCATGCTCGATCGCGGCGCGAAGCTCGGTCTCCAGCCGGGCGCGCGCGATCATCTGCGCGGCGAGCCCGTCGCTGAACGTCTCGACCCGGCCGCGGCCCTGGGTCTTGGCCTGGTACATCGCGGCATCGGCCGCGCCCATCAGCTCGTGCAGCGTCACGCCGTGATCCGGATAGAGCGCCAGCCCCACCGAAGCACCGATGCAGACCTGCTGGCCGGCAAGGTCGAACGGCTCGGACAGCGCGTCCAGCACCTTCGCGCCCACCCGCTCGCGCGCCTGGGGATCGGGCAGATCGGCGAAGAACAGCGTGAACTCATCGCCGGCAAGGCGGCCGATCAGCGGCGTCTCGCCATGGTTGAACGCAGCGCACTGGTCGCCCACCGCGCGCAGCCGGTTGGCGACCATGCCGAGCAGCACGTCGCCCACCGCATGGCCCAGCGTGTCGTTCACGGCCTTGAACCGGTCGAGATCGATGAAGAACAGCACCGCGCGCGCGTCTTCGTGCGCGTCCTCCAGCATCCGCTCGGCGCTGCGGCGGAAATGCGGGCGGTTGGCGAGGCCGGTCACCGTGTCGAACATGGCGAGCCGGTGCACGCTCTCCAGATTGCCGCGCAGCTTGAGGAACAGCTCGTCGATCGACTCGGCGAGGCGCGGTGCGCCCGCCGCGAGCGCGGAGGGCAACGGGCTTTCCAGGTCCCCCAGCGCCGCGGCATGCAGCCGATCGACCGCGGCGGCGAGCGCGGCGTCGCGGCGCGGCTGGAGCAGGACCAGCACGGCGAGCACGGTGAGCACCGCCAGCGGCACGGCCAGCGCCACGGCAACCCCCAGCACGTTCAGCGCCGCGCCTGCCGCCCATGCCGCACCGACGAGCAGACAGGCTGCAAGCGCAGCCGCGCTCGCAACGCCTCTCCCCATGAATCGCTCCCCCCAGCGCATTGCCGATCGACGCTCCACAGATCCCCAATGGCGCCGACACTAGATGGCGCCGCCGTAGACTTCGCATGCATTAGTTAAGAAACTTCGGCGTTCTACGAAGACCGGGGCCGCCGCAGCACAATGTACAGCGCGCCCGCGCCGCCATGCCGCGGATGCGCCTGACGAACTGCGGCAATTTTGTCGGAATGGCGCGAGGCCGCCAACCAGTCGCCCACTGCGGCGCGGATTGCGCCGCGAGCGTGTGGGCGCTCCGACTCGGGGCGCGGCGGCTTGCCGGTGACCAGCAACAACACGCGGTCGCCCTGCGCGATTGCCTGGGCGAGCCCTGCATCGAGTCGATCATAGGCGGCGTGGAGATTGTGTCCGTGCAGGTCGATCGAACTTTCCGGCGACACCAGCCCGCGCGACAGCCGTCGTTCCCAGCTCGCGTCGAGCGTGCGGAGCTCGTGCGTGTCGGGCATCGGCGTGGAGAGCGTGATCGCCGGCCGGGCCGGCCGAGTCGGCACGAGCTTGCCCACCGGCACGTCGAGCGGCGCGCGTGCAAGCCGGGCAGCCGGCTTCGGCACGGGCGCAGCCGCGGGCTCAGGCGGCAGCCGCTTGGGCGCGGCGCGAACGTGGAGCGGGGTGACACTCGCAATCACCTTCTGCCACAGCGCCGCTTCCTCGGGCGCCAGATCGCGGCGCCCGCGTCCGCTCATGGCTGGGGAATCGTGGGCTGGGGGATCGTGGGCTGGGGGCTCACCGGCAGCGCTGCGGGCGGCTGGGTCGCGGCCAGCCGGGCGAGCGTGCCCTTGGGGAGCAGCAGCCAGGCGGTGCCGCGCGCAGACATGCCGCCGGCGATCGCGCGGGCATCGTCGCCCGCGCCCCAGAAGGTGTCGACTCGGTTGGCGCCCTTGATCGCGCCGCCGGTATCCTGCGCCACCCAAAGGCCGGTGGCGTCGGTGCGGTCCATTGACAGGAACAACGGCGCGCCGAGCGGAATGAACTTCGGGTCTGCCGCCACGCTGGTCCAGCCGGCGACGGGATAGCCCATCGCGCCCAGCGGGCCGGCGCCGTTCAGTTCCTTGAAGAACACGAAGCTCTTGTTCTCGCGCATGATCGCGCGGCCCTGCTCGGGATTCGCCCGCAGCCAGGCGACGATGCCCTGCATCGAAGTCTGGCCGGGGCCGAGCAGCCCGCGATCCTTCATCAGCTTGCCGATGCCGGTATAGTCGCGGCCATTCTGCCCGGCATAGCCGATGCGCACCACCTGCCCGTCCGGCCCCTTGAGCCGGCCCGAACCCTGGACCTGCAGGAAGAACATCTCGATCGGATCGGCCGCCCAGGCGACGACCGGCGCATGGCCTTCCAGCGCGCCCTGTTCGATCTGGGTGCGGTCGTAATAGGGGACGAACTGGCGGCCATCGACGCGGCCGCGGATCCTCTTGCCCTTCAGCGCATCGGAGAAGAGCCCGAGATCGACCTCGATCAGATTGTCGGGCACGCCGTACACCGGTACGTCATAGCCCGAGCGCCGTTCGCGCACGCCGGCAATCTCGGGCTCGTAATAACCGGTGGCGAAGGCGGCGCCGTTGCCGACCTGCACCGTCTCGAACCACTGGGCGAAGAAGGACGCGGCGTCGCCGGACCAGCTCGCCGCGGCGGCGCAGGCACTGGTCCAGTCGGTGCCGGTGGTCAGGCCCGAGGCGTCGGTGCGGCGCAGCAGCCCCGGGCAGCTGAGCTTGAACGCGGCGAGCGCGCGCTTCGCATTGTCGGACGTGATCGGGAGGGTTTCGATCGCCGGGCCGGCGACCAGCCCCGCCATGGCAGCGGTGGTCGCGCCGGTGGCGACGGGTGCCGCCGGCACCGCGGGAAGCGGGGTCGCGGCGGTTGGCTGGCGCGCGGGAAGATTGGCGGGCGTCTCCGGGAGCGCCGCGCCGGGGCGAGGACGCTCGGGCGAAGCTTCCGGCCGTATGGGCGCAGGGCGGGTCGGCACGGGCCGCGTGCCCGCTTCCGGGGGAACGATGCCGCTCGAACATGCGCCGAGCAAGCCCGCGAGCGCCAATCCCCCGATAATCCGCATGCTGCCCCTCAGGCTTCGTCGGTCTCGACCAGCTTCCAGTTCGGATCGTCGCTGCGCAGCTTGCGCGCGAAGGTCCAGACGTCGTGGGTGGTCACCGCATCGCTCAGCGAGCCGGCGATCACATTGCCCTCGGCATCGCGGGTCACTGCCACGATATCGGCATCGAAGCGCACGGTGACGCGGGCCACCTTGTTCTCCACGCCGGCCTCGGAAATGGTCGCGCGCTCGATCGATACGAGGCGGTTGTCGAGCACGTCGCCGGTTACCTTGCGGTCGGCGATCGCCTGCTCGAACGCGGCACGCACCTCGTCGTCGACCAGGAAGCGCAGGGTTTCCTCATCGCCCTTCCAAAAGGCTTCGAGCACCATGCGATAGGCCGACTTGGCGCCTTCGAGGAACTTGGCGACGTCGAAGCTCGAATCGGCCGAGACGACGGCGCGCAGGCCGGTCTCGGCACCCGAGTCAATCGTGCGATTCGCCGAGTCGCGGACCTCGGGCAGCGCCTCGATCGTCCGCGTTACGGGCGGCGCGGCGACGCGCTCCTCGGCAGGCTTGGGCAGCGGCTGCTCATGCCCGGTACGCTTGCCGAGTACCGCATACAGCCGAAGCGCCAGGAAACCGGCCACCATCGCGAACAGAATGACGTAGAACACTGGCCCTCCAAAGCCTCCGTCTCTAGTACATAGGCTTTCGTGCCGCCGGATTCAAACCGTACGATGGGCCGTGCGATTGCACCACCGGCACACGCCTGCTAGTCGCTTGCTTCGTAACGCGCCGAGGGTGCGAAATTCTCCTGGATAAAGAGGAAAGTTGGATGGCCGAGAACGACACCTACGCCGGCATCGGCGCCGAAGGCGGCGCGGACGATGCGCCCCAGGCGGGCGTGCTGTCGCAGTATGTGAAGGATCTCTCGTTCGAGAATCCGAACGCACCGGCGATCTATCAGCAGCAGACCCCGCCGGCGATCGACGTGCAGTTCAACATCGGCTCGAACAAGGTCGGCGAGGACGTTTACGAAGTCGCGCTGAAGATCGAAGTGCGCGCCCAGGCCGGCGAGCAGGTCGCGTTCATCGTCGACCTTACCTATGCAGGCCTGTTCGCGCTCCGTAACATCCCGCAGGAAGCGCTCGATCCGTTCCTGCTCGGCGAAGCGCCGCGCATCCTGTTCCCCTTCGCCCGCCGCGTCCTGGCCGACCAGGTCCGCGACGGCGGCTTCCCGCCGCTGATGCTGGAGCCGATCGACTTCGCCGGCATCTACATGCAGCAGCGTGCCCAGCAGGAAGGCGCGATCGGCTTCGAAGAAGCCGGCCACGCCTGATCCGGGCTGCAGCCTGAACATGGGGGCGCGCCGCATGCCGGTGGCGCCCCCTTTTATTTCCAGGCCCTTTCCTTCTAGGACGGCGAAATCTCGATGAAGCTTGTGCGCAGCCTGGGTTCTGTGGGCGGTCTCACGCTCGCCAGTCGCATCCTCGCGCTGGTCCGCGATTCGCTCCAGGCGCGCTATGTCGGCGCCAACTTCGCGTCGGACGCCTTCCTCGTCGCCTTCCGCCTGCCCAACATGTTCCGCGCCTTCTTCGCCGAGGGCGCCTTCGCATCGGCGTTCATCCCGATGTTCAACCAGAAGCTGGGCGTGAACGGCGAGCGCGGCGCGGCCTATGATTTCGCCGAGCGCACGCTTTCCGTCCTTTTCGCCGTGCTGGTCGTGCTGACGCTCGTCGCGCTCGCCGCCGCCTGGCCGCTCACGGCAGCGCTTTCGGGAGGGTTCGAGAAGCAGCATCCGACCGCCGAACAATTCGCCTTCGCGGTGCAGCTCTCGCGGATCACCATTCCCTATCTGATGCTGATCTGCCTCGCCTCGCTGCTAGGCGGCATCCTCAATTCGCTCGACAAGTTCTGGGTCAACGCCGCCGCGCCGATCCTGCTCAACATCGCGATGGTGGCCGGGCTGTCCCTCTTCCACGGCACGCCGGAGGAGACCGCGCGGGTGCAGGCGATCGCGGTGCCGATCGGTGGCATCTTCCAGCTCGGGTGGCTGGCGCTCGCCTGTCGCGCCTCGGGCGTGTCGCTGCGCCCCCGCCTGCCGCGACTGGACGACGACGTGCGCCGGCTGATGAAGCTGATCCTGCCGGCCGCGATCGGCGCAGGCGCGGTACAGCTCAACCTGCTCATCTCCACCGCGCTGTCGGGCAAGCTGCTCGGCGAGGGTTCGATCTCGTACATCTATTATGCCGATCGGCTGAACCAGCTGCCTTTGGGGATGATCGGCATCGGCCTAGGCACCATCCTGCTTCCCACCATCTCGCGACTGCTCGGCGCGGGCAAGGAGGCCGAAGCGATGGAGACGCAGAACCGCGGCATGGAGCTGGCGCTGTTCCTCACCCTGCCCGCAATGGTCGCGCTGATCGTCGCCGCCGAGCCGATCGTGCGCGGGCTGTTCCAGTACGGCCATTTCACGCCGGAGGACACGGTGAAGTGCGCCTGGGCGCTGGCCGGCTTCTCGATCGGACTGCCTTCCTATATCCTGGTCAAGGTGCTGACCCCCGGCTTCTACGCCAGGCAGGACACCAAAACGCCGGTGCGCCTCGCGATGCTCTCGGTTGGCGTGAATATCGCCGCCAATCTCGCGCTGATCCCGCTGATCGCGCATCTCGGTCCGCCGCTCGCCACCGCCCTCTCCTCCACCGTCAACGTGACGATGCTGTACCTCGCGCTGCGCAAGCGCGGGCATTTCATCGTGGACGCGCAGCTCGCGCGCCGGGTGCCGCGGCTCGCGCTTGCCGCGATCCTGATGGGCGTGGCGCTCTGGGCGGGGGCCGGGCTGCTCGACCCGTGGCTCAACGGGCGGATCTGGGAGCGCTATACGGGGCTGGTGCTCCTCGTCGGCGCCGGCTGCGCGATCTATGTCGCCGCCTGCTTCGCCACCCGCGCCTTCCTGCTTTCGGACCTCAAGGCACTGGTTCGCCGCCGCGCCGCACGCTGAGCCCGGTTCCCCTCCGCCTCAAGCTGCTCTAGAGCCGCGGCGTCCTGGCAGATCGCGCGGCCGCAAGCACCCCCGCCGCCATGGACCCGCGGCCGGTCCAACGGCCGAACGGTCAACCGGGTGCGGAGTGACTATCCCATGCGCGTCGTCTCGGGCATCCAGACCACCGGCAATCTTCACCTCGGCAATTATCTGGGCGCCATCAAGCAGTGGGTCGCGATGCAGGATCAGGGAGAGTGCCTGTTCTTCCTCGCCGATCTCCACGCCCTTACCGGCACGGTGACTCCGCAGGAGCTCGCCAACTCGACGATCGAGATGGCCGCCACGCTGTTCGCCGCCGGGATCGACGATCGCTCGATCCTGTTCAACCAGGCGCGCGTCCCCGCCCATGCCGAGCTCTGCTGGATCCTCCAGGGCACCGCCCGGATGGGCTGGCTCAACCGCATGACCCAGTGGAAGGACAAGGCCGGCAAGAACCGCGACGGCGCCAGCGTCGGGCTGTTCACCTATCCGGTGCTGCAGGCCGCCGACATCCTGGTCTACCAGGCGACCCATGTCCCCGTCGGCGAGGACCAGAAGCAGCATCTCGAGCTCACCCGCGACATCGCCACCAAGTTCAACCAGGATTTCGGGGTCGAGCTGTTCCCGCTGCCCGAGCCGCTGATCAGCAAGGCCGCGCCGCGGATCATGAGCCTGCGCGACGGCAATGCGAAGATGTCCAAGTCCGACCCCTCGGACCTGAGCCGCATCAACCTGATCGACGACAACGACACGATCGCCGCCAAGTGCCGCAAGGCCAAGACCGATCCCGAGCCGCTGCCGGACTCGTTCGACGCGCTCGCCGAGCGCCCCGAGGCGCGCAACCTGGTGACGATCTTCGCGGCGCTTTCGGACCGCGATCCGCAATCGGTGGTGGAGGAATATGCCGGCCAGGGCTTCGGCGCGTTCAAGCCGGCGCTGGCGGATCTGACGGTGTCGGTCCTCGGCCCGATCCGCGAGCGGCTGACCGCGTTGCTGGACGATCGCGCCGAGGTGGGGGCCAAGCTCGCCCAGGGCGCGGGCCGGGCCAGCGCGCTGGCGGCGCCCACGCTGAAGGCCGCGCAGCAGGCGGTGGGGCTGCAGGTGTAAGCCCCTGCCCTTCTAAGTCCCCCTCCCGCTTGCGGGAGGGGTTAGGGGAG
>JAPJRE010000004.1 GCA_030824725.1 Sphingomonas sp. | reverse complement strand
CTCGATCTTCTACATGGGGATCAATCTCGGCGCGTTCATCGGCCCGCTCCTCGTCGGCTATCTGGGCGAGCGCGTCGGCTGGTCGTGGGGTTTCGGTGCCGCGGGCATCGGCATGCTGCTCGGCACGGTCGTCTTCGTGCTGTTTCGCGGCGACCTGCACGAGGCCGGCAAGCCGGCGGATGCTGCGCTGCTCGCCGCGCGCACGCCGGTGGGGCTGTCGCGCGAATGGCTGATCTATCTCGGCGCGGCCGCGGCGGTCGGCGTGTCGTATCTGCTGATCAGCAACGAAAGCCTGGTCGGCACGCTGCTGCTCGCCACCTTCGGGCTCACCTTCCTCTACATCTTCTACCGCGCGCTGTTCACACTGCCCAAGGTGGAGCGGATGCGGATCTTCGGGGCGCTCTACCTGATCGCGCTCTGCCCTCTGTTCTGGGCGCTGTTCGAGCAGGCCGGTTCGTCGCTCAACGTGTTCACCGATCAGCGCGTCGACCGTCACCTGTTCGGCTGGGAAATGCCCGCCTCCTGGTTCCAGTCGGTCAACAGCTTCTGGATCATCACCCTGGCGCCCGTGTTCGGTGCCCTCTGGGTATGGCTGGGCAAGCGCGGGCTGGAACCGAGCGCGCCGCTCAAGTTCGCACTCGGCCTGATCCAGGTCGGGCTGGGCTTCGTGGTGCTGGTGCTGGGCACGGGCAAGGGCGATGCGCTGACGCCGATGCTGTTCGTAATCCTGCTCTACCTGCTGCACTCCACCGCCGAGCTCTGCTTCTCGCCGGTTGGGCTGTCGAGCATGACCCGCCTGTCGACCGGGTCGATGGTCGGGCTGATGATGGGCACCTGGTTCCTGTCGACCGCGGCGGGCAATTTCCTCGCCGCCAAGATCGCCCAGGCCACCGGCGGCGAAGGCGCCGGGCCGGAACGCGTGCTCGATGTCTATTGGTCGATCGGCTGCTACATCATCGTCGTGGGGGTGATCGCGGTGCCGATCAGCTGGTGGATCGCCAAGCTGATGCATCTCGAAACGATCGGCCGGGACGAAGCCGGCCATGGTCTGGCCGGCGAAGGGACGCTGGCCGAGCCGGCGGCGGCCGGCACCGGCACCGAAAACGAGCGGAAGTAAAGCAGGGACGGGGCGCCGCGGAATTTGGGGGACTGCGGCGCCCCTGTCGTTCGCCCGAGGGGGGAGTGGGCGAACGA
This sequence comes from Sphingomonas sp., assembly GCA_030824725.1. GTDB lineage: Bacteria > Pseudomonadota > Alphaproteobacteria > Sphingomonadales > Sphingomonadaceae > Sphingomonas. The sequence continues at coordinate 29,410 of JAPJRE010000004.1, read as the reverse complement.
GTCTCGACGTCAGGCCGCGAGCGGAAGGACCGCCAGCGCGTCCTGCTCATTTGCCGCGGTGCGCGCCGTGGTGTTCGCGGCGATCGGCTGGCCGGCTTCGGCGGCCAGGCGGCGATGGGCGAAATAGAGCGCGATCAGCGAAAACATGGGAAACTCCGGTACGACTTTGCTGCAATGCAGCGCGGGCGCCGCATCTGGTTGTGATCGCCTGAGTCTGCAACTGCAAAGCCCCTCCGCCGCAGTTGCACGCGCTGCAAGTGCGAGCGTTTCCCTCCCAGAATGCAAAAGGGCCCGGCGCTTCCGCCGGGCCCTTTCCGTATAAATACGAATGGCGCTTACCAGATATGCACGCGCTGCTCGGGTGCGAGGTACAGCTTGTCGCCCGGCTTGATGCCGAATGCCTTGTACCAGGTATCGACATTGCGGACCACGCCATTGACGCGCGCGGTCGCCGGCGAGTGCGGATCGGTGAGCAGCGCCTGGCGCTGCGCATCCTCGCGCACCTTCACCCGCCATGCCTGCGCCCAGCCGAGGAAGAAGCGCTGGTCGCCGGTCAGCCCGTCGACAATCTTCGCCTTGCCATGCTTGGCCTGGTATTTCTGGTACGCGCCATAGGCCGCCTCGAGGCCGCCGAGATCGCCGATATTCTCGCCCAGCGTCAGCCGGCCGTTGATCTTGGTGCCGGGCACCGGCTCATAGGTGTCGTACTGGCCGGCCAGCGCCTTGGTCCGCGCCGCGAAGTCTTCCTTGGCCTTGGGCGTCCACCAGTTCTCGAACTTGCCCGTCGGGCCGAACATGCTGCCCTGATCGTCGAAGCCATGGCCCATCTCATGGCCGATCACCGCGCCGATCGCGCCGTAATTGACCGCTGGATCGGCATAGGGATCGAAGAAGGGCGGCTGCAGGATCGCGGCCGGGAAGGTGATCTGGTTCGACAGCGGATTGTAATAGGCGTTCACCGTCTGCGGCGTCATCGCCCACAGGCTGCGATCGACCGGCTTGGGGAAGCGCGACAGTTCGAGCTGGTGGTCGAACTCGCTCGAACGCATCACGTTGCCGAGCAGGTCGCCCCGCTCCACCGTCAGCGACGAATAGTCGATATATTTCTCCGGATGGCCGATGCGCGGCTCGAACGCGGCGAGCTTGGCGAGCGCCGCCTTGCGCGTCGCGTCGTCCATCCAGGTCGAGGCCTCGATCCGCTCGCGATAGGAATCGCGGAGATTCTCGATCAGCTCGGCCATCTGCTTTTCGGCTTCGGGCGGGTAGTATTTGGCGACATAGGCCTTGCCCACCGCCTCGCCGAGCGCACCGTTGACCAGTTGCACGCCGCGCTTCCAGCGCTCGCGCTGCACCGGCACGCCGGAGAGCGTCTTCGAATAGAAGTCGAACCGCGCCTGGTCAAACGCCTTGGGCAGATAGGTCGCGTGATCGCTGACGAAGCGATAAGCGAGATAGTCCTTCCACGTGGTGAGCGGCGTCTCCGCGAAGATCTTGCCCAGCGCGATCAGCGCGGTGTTCTGGGTCATCAGGATCTGCGGCGAACTGTCGACACCCGCGGTCTTCAGCATCAGCGCCCAGTCGAACTCGGGCGCCTTGGCCTTGAGCCCCGCAATGGTCTGCGGATCGTTGAGCTTGGCGATGTCGCGGCTCTGCTCGGGCGACCACTGGACCTTGGCCATCGCGGTCTCCAGCGCGACGATCGCATCGGCCTTGGCGCTGGCATCGGGAATGCCGGCCAGTTCCTGGATCTTCTGCACATAGGCGCGATAGGCGGTGCGCGCCGCATCGAACTTGGCGCCCTGGTTCAGATAATAGTCGCGCGGCATGCCCAGCCCGCCCTGGCCCACCGCGGCGGTGTACCGGGTGGGATCGGCGAGGCTCGGCATGATCGCCACCTCAACCGGGGTGGCATAGCCGACGCTCGCAAACAGCAGCTGCAGCGCGGTCTTGTCCTGCACGCCGGCGATCTTGGCGAGATAGGGCTTGAGCGGCGCGGTGCCGCGTGCCTCGATGCCCGCCTCGTCCATCCAGCTGGCGTAGAAATCGCCGATCTGCTTGCCGCTCGCGCCATAGGCGGCGGGGTTCTTGGCCATGTCGTCGAGCAGGGCGCGGACGTTGTTCTCGGCGGCGAGCGCCAGGTCGACGAACGGGCCGGCCGAGGTGCGGTCGGCGGCGATTTCGGTGCGCGTGGCCCAGCCGCCGTTCGCAAAGGTCCAGAAGTCGTCGCCCGGCTTCACGCCCGCCTGCTGCGCGGTGAGGTCGACGCCGAAGCTGCCATATTTGGGCTTGCTGCCCTGGGCGAGCGCAGGCGCGGCGACGAGCAGCGCAACGGCGCTGCCAAGCAACAAGGAACGACGCATTTTCATGATGTTAGGCTTCCCCACCACGGTGTGTGTTAGGCGAATGTAACGGGGTGCGGAGGGGCCCGCAATGGTATTTTGTTACAAGCGATACCGTACTGTACGAACGAACATCCCTCCTCCCGCGAAATGCGGGAGGAGGGACCGGATCACCCCACCCGGTTCGCCACCAGATCGTCGACCACCGCGGGATCGGCCAGCGTCGAGGTGTCGCCCAGGCTGCTGACGTCACCCTCGGCGATCTTGCGCAGGATGCGCCGCATGATCTTGCCGCTGCGCGTCTTGGGCAGGCCCGGCGCGAACTGGAGCGCGTCGGGCGTGGCGATCGGGCCGATCTCGCCGCGCACCCAGTCGCGCAGTTCCTTGCGCAGCACCTCGCTGGCCTCCACGCCGGCATTCAGCGTCACATAGGCATAGATGCCCTGCCCCTTGATGTCGTGCGGCATGCCCACGACGGCGGCTTCGGCGACCTTGTCGTGGAGGACCAGCGCGCTCTCGACCTCGGCGGTGCCCATGCGGTGACCCGAGACGTTGATCACGTCGTCCACCCGGCCGGTGATCCAGTAATAGCCGTCGGCATCGCGGCGGCAGCCGTCGCCGGTGAAATATTTTCCGCGATAGGTGGTGAAATAGGTCTGGAAGAAGCGCTCGTGATCGCCCCAGACGGTGCGCATCTGCCCCGGCCAGCTGCGCGCGATGACCAGATTGCCCTCGGTCGCGCCCTCGAGCAGCGCGCCGTCGCCATCGACCAGCTGCGGCTCGATCCCGAAGAAGGGAATCGACGCCGAACCCGGCTTGAGCGCGGTGGCGCCCGGCAGCGGGGTGATCATGTGGCCGCCGGTTTCGGTCTGCCACCAGGTATCGACGATCGGGCAGCGCCCCTCGCCCACCACGTCGTGATACCAGCGCCACGCCTCCGGATTGATCGGCTCGCCGACCGAGCCGAGCAGCTTGAGCGACGTGCGGCTGGTCGCGGTGACGTAGCCGTCGCCTTCCTTCATCAGCGCGCGCAGCGCCGTCGGCGCGGTGTAGAGGATCTCGACCTGGTGGCGATCGACCACCTGCCACATGCGGCCGGCATCGGGCCAGGTCGGCACGCCTTCGAACATCAGCGTGGTGCCGCCGTTCGCCAGCGGGCCATAGACGATATAGCTGTGCCCGGTGACCCAGCCGATGTCCGCCGCGCACCAATAGACCTGCCCAGGCCGGTAATCGAACACCACTTCATGGGTGTAGGCCGCCCAGAGCAGATAGCCGCCGCTCGAGTGGAGCACGCCCTTGGGCTTGCCGGTCGAACCCGAGGTATAGAGGATGAACAGCGGATCCTCGGCATCCATCGGCTCGGCCGGGCAGTCGGCGGAGACCTTGGCGGCGGCTTCGTGATACCAGAGGTCGCGGCCCGGTTGCATCGGCACGTCCCCGCCGGTCGCCTGCACGACGATGACCTTTTCCAGCACGGGCGCATGTTTCTGCGCGGCGTCGACATTGGCCTTGAGCGGCACGCGCTTGCCGCCGCGCCGGCCCTCGTCGGCGGTGATGACGATGCGGCTGTCGCAATCGACGATGCGGCCGGCGAGGGCCTCGGGCGAGAAGCCGCCGAACACCACCGAATGGATCGCGCCGATCCGCGCGCAGGCGAGCAGCGCCACCGCCGCCTCGGGGATCATCGGCATGTAGACGGTGACCCGGTCCCCCTTCCGCACGCCTTCCGCCTTCAGCACATTGGCGAAGCGGCAGACCTGTTCGTGGAGTTCGCGGTAGGTGATCCGGCGCGGATCTTCCCTGGGATCGTCCGGCTCCCACAGGATCGCAGTCTGGTCGCCGCGCGTCGCGAGATGGCGGTCGAGGCAGTTGGCGGCGACGTTGAGCTTGCCGTCGGCGAACCAGCGAATGCGGAAATCGTCCTCGTCGAAGGACCAGTCGCCGGCAGTGGCCGGCGGGACGATCCAGTCGAGCCGCCGGGCCTGTTCCAGCCAGAACCCGTCCGGATCGGCCAGCGACCGGGCGTGGAGACGTTCATACGCTGCGGCATCGACGCGGGCGGTCTTCGCCCAGCTTTCCGGCACCGGATACAGATTCTCGCTCATCAAGACCCCTCCTGGTCGGCGGGCATCTAGGAGCGCAAGGGGTGGCTAGGCAAGGCACCCGACGTTGCAACATCGTTACATTTTGCGAACATATTTCAGTGGAAGTACGAAACCGTATCAGCCATATAAAACGCTATGGCACGACCTGCGCTTGCTCTGTTGCTCTGTGCGGCACTGCCGCTTGCAGCCTGCTCCACCGGTTCCGCCCGCCCGCAACAGAGCCCAGCGCCGATCGATCTGCCAGATCGCTTCTCGGTCGACCCGCAGCAGCAGGCGCGCGAGGATCTGGCGCGCTGGTGGGACAGGTTCGACGATCCGATGCTCGGTCAGCTGATCGGCCAGGCGCAGACCGCCAATCTCGATATTGCCCAGGCGGTGATCCGGCTGCGCCAGGCGCGCGAGTCGCTGGTCCAGTCGCGCTCGGCGCTGCTGCCGACGGTGCGCGGTTCGGCAGGGTATTCGCGCAACGAGCCGCTGCGTGGCGGCAGCATCACCACGCAGCTGCCCGACGGCACCATCGGTTCCTTCTCGCAGGGCGGCAGCAGCAACTTTTCGCTGGGTCTCGACGCGAGCTACCAGGCCGATCTGTTCGGCGGGGTGCGCAGCGGCGTCCGCAGCGCTCGGGCCAGTTTCGAGGCGGCCGGGTTCAACCGGGCGGCGGTGCTGCTGTCGGTCGAATCCGAAACCGCGCGCAACTATGTGCAGGCACGGCTCTCCCAGGCGCAGCTCGCCAACGCGCGGGAAAGCCTCGCCATCCAGGACGAGAATCTCCAGATCGCGCAGTGGCGGGTGCAGGCGGGCCTGGTCTCCTCGCTCGATGCCGAACAGGCGCGCGCGCAGCGATCGCAGACCGCCGCCTCGATCCCGCAGCTCGAGAGCAGCTATGCCGCCAATGTCGCCCGGCTGGGCGTGCTGACCGGCCAGACACCCGGCGCGTTGCGCGAGGCGATGGCGGCGCCCAAGCCGATCCCGCGCGGCCCCGCCAGCGTCGCCGCCGGCATTCCCGCCGATGCGCTGCGCCAGCGGCCCGATGTGCGCGCGGCCGAGCGCAACCTCGCCGCCGCCTCAGCGCAGATCGGCGTATCCCGCGCCCAGCTTTACCCCAGCCTCAGCCTCGGCGGCAGCATCAGCTCGGGCAGCAGCTCGGTGCGCTCGCTGCTCGACCTGATCACCGGCCGCGCCTTCGCCAATGTCGCCCAGACGATCTTCGATTCGGGCCGGCTGCGGAGCCAGCTCCGCTCGGCCCGCGCCGGGGCGGACGGTGCCTTCTACAGCTACAAGGCCAGCGTGCTCCAGGCGATGGAGGAGATCGAGAATGCGATCGTCGCCCTTCAGGCCGCACGCGAGCGCGAGGCGGCGTTCCGCACCGCGCTCGAAGCCGCGACCAACCAGGCGCTGCTCGCCCGCTTCCAGTATCGCTCGGGCCTCACCGACTTCACCACGCTCAACCAGTCCGAAAGCGCGCTGCTTTCGGCCAAGAACGGCCTGTCCCAGGCCGAATCCGAACAGGCGACCGCGCTGATCCAGCTCTACGTCGCCTTGGGCGGCGGCTGGGACGAAGCCGCGCCGATTCCACCCCTCCCTCCAAGAGCAGGCAGCGCCACCGATGGCCAGTGAACCGCAGGACCTCAACGCCTTTCTGGGCACCAAGCGGCGGCCCTGGTGGCGGCGCAACCTGCGCTGGATCGTCGTCGCGCTGGTCGTGGTGGTGCTGGGGCTGCTCGTCTCGCGCTGCTTCGCCCCCAAGCCGCCGCCCAGCTACATCACCGTGCCGGCGGACAAGGGCGATCTTGCGGTCACCGTCTCCGCCACCGGCCGCCTCGCGCCGATCCGCCAAGTGACGGTCGGCTCGGAAATCTCGGGTCTCGTTCTCAAGGTGCTGGTCGACGTCAACGACCGCGTGACCGAGGGGCAGACGATCGCGATCATCGATCCCGCCCGGCTGGACGACGCCATCACCCAGAGCCGCGCGACGCTCTCGGCCAATCAGGCGGCGGTGGCGCAGACTCGCGCAACGCTCGACGAGGCCAGCGCCCAGCTTCGCCGCATGGAAGAGGTCAACCGGCTTTCCGGCGGCAAGGTGCCGGCGCAGACCGAGCTCGATACTGCCCGCGCCGCCGTCGCCCGCGCCCGCGCCAACCTCCGCTCGGCCGAGGCGAACGTGGTCTCCGCCCAAGCCTCGCTGTCGTCGAACCAGACCCAGCGCACCCGCTCGATCATCCGCTCGCCGGTGAACGGCGTGGTGCTCGCCCGCCAGGTCGACGCCGGCCAGACCGTCGCCGCGCAGTTCAGCACGCCGAACATGTTCGTGATCGCGCAGGACCTGACCCACATGAAGCTGGAGGTCGCGATCGACGAGGCCGATGTCGGCTCGGTCAAGGTCGGCTTGCCGGCGAGCTTCACGGTGGATGCCTTCCCGGGCCGCACCTTTCCGGCGCAGATCACCCGCGTCGATCTCGGCTCGAACCTCACCGCCTCGACCGCGACGACCAGCGCGACGACCAGCACCAGCACGGCCAACCAGGTCGTCTCCTATGCCGCGATCCTGTCGGTCGCCAATCCGGACCTGACGCTGCGCCCCGGCATGACCGCCACGGCGACCATCGGCGTCGAGAAGCTGGACAATGCGCTGCTGATCCCCAACGGCGCGCTGCGATTCACGCCGGAACAGGCCGGCGCCAAGGCTGGCGTCCAGGTACAGTTCGGCCCGCGCCGGCAGGACCAGCAAAAGGCGATCGGCCGCGGCAGCAAGCAGACCATCTATGTCGTCGGCAGCGACGGCAAGCCGCAAAAGGTGGAGGTCGTCACCGGCCCCAGCGACGGCAGCCGCACCGCCGTCACCAGCACCCAGCTCAAGCCCGGCATGAAGGTGATCGTCGGCGTCCAGGCGAACGGCGCGGCCAAGCCCGCCAAGGACGACCAGAACTGACATGGCCGAGCCGCTGATCCAGCTCCAGGGCATCACCAAGACGTTCGGCGAGGGGCCGACCGCGTTCCAGGCGCTCAAGGGCGTCGATCTCACGATCGATGCCGGCGCGTTCCTGGCGGTGATGGGGGCGTCGGGATCGGGCAAGTCGACGACGATGAACATCCTCGGCTGCCTCGATGTGCCCACCGGCGGCAGCTATCGGTTCCGGGGCGTCCATGTCGAGCAGCTCGACCGCGACCAGCGCGCCTATCTGCGCCGGCGCTATCTCGGCTTCGTGTTCCAGGGGTTCAACCTGCTCGCCCGCACCACCGCACTGGAGAATGTCGAGCTGCCGCTGCTGTATCGCGGCGAGCACCGCAAGGCGCGGCGCGAAGCCGCGATGGCGGCGCTCGAACAGGTCGGGCTCGATCGCTGGGCCGATCACACGCCGTCGGAGCTGTCCGGCGGCCAGCAGCAGCGCGTCGCCATCGCCCGCGCAATCGTGACCCAGCCCGATGTGCTGCTCGCCGACGAGCCGACCGGCAACCTCGACAGCGAACGCTCGGTGGAGATCATGAAGCTGCTCCAGCGTCTCAATGCCGAGCTCGGCATCACCGTGCTGATGGTCACCCACGAGCCCGAGATGGCGAGCTTCGCGCGGACGATCGTGCACTTCAAGGACGGGCTGGTCGAGCGGACCGAAATCCCCGCCGGCATGGGGGTCTGAGGCGATGCTGTTCACCACCCTGCTCCTCTCGCTGCGCGAAATCCGCCGGCACCTGCTGCGCTCGTTCCTGACGACGCTCGGCATCATCATCGGCGTCGCGGCGGTGATCACCATGGTGACGCTGGGCAACGGCGTCTCGGCCTCGGTCCAGGCGTCGATCAGCTCGCTGGGCAACAACACGCTCACCGTCTTTCCCAGCGGCGGCCGGCGCGGCGGTGGCAATGCGCCGCCGCAATTTGAGAATGGCGACACCCAGGCGATCCGCCAGCAGGTGAGCGGGGTCAGCGCGGTCGCGCCCCAGGCTTCGGCTTCGGCGCTCGCGGTGCGCAACGCGCAGAACTGGAACGCGTCCGTCACCGGCACCAGCAACGACTATTTCGACGCGCAGAACCTCGAATTTGCGGGGGGGCGACGGTTTACCGAAGCCGAGCAGAGCGCCGGCAAGTCGGTTTGCGTGATCGGCGACACGATCCGCGCCAACCTGTTCGCCAACGACGATCCGGTGGGCGAGCGCTTCCGCCTCGGCACGGTCAGCTGCGAAGTGGTGGGCGTGCTCAAGAAGCGCGACAATGCCGGGTTCAGCGACCCCAATTCCACCGTGGTGCTGCCGCTCAAGACGGTGCAGCGCCGCTTCGTCGGCAACCAGAATGTGCTGGCGATCCAGATCGCGGTTGCGCCGGGCTATGATACGGCGGCGGTCAAGCAGTCGATCGTCGGGCTGCTGCGCGAGCGCCGCCACCTCACCCCCGACCAGCCCGACAATTTCGACATCTTCGACAGCGCCGAATTCGCCTCTACGGTGCAGAACCAGATGTCGCAGATGACGCTGTTCGTCGCCGCCATCGCGGCAGTCAGCCTGCTCGTCGGCGGCATTGGCATCATGAACATCATGCTGGTGTCGGTGACGGAGCGCACGCGCGAGATCGGCATCCGCCTCGCGATCGGCGCGCTCGGCAAGGAGGTGCTGTTGCAATTCCTGGTCGAGGCGGTGGCGCTGTCCTGCCTGGGCGGGCTGATCGGCGTCGGCCTCGCCTTCTTCGCCTCCTGGGGGCTGGCGACGCTGGCCACCCTGCCCTTCCAGTTCGACCTGTCGATCAACCTGATCAGCTTCGCCATCTCGGCGCTGATCGGCATCGTGTTCGGCTTCTTCCCGGCGCGGCGCGCCGCCGCGCTCAATCCGATCGACGCCTTGCGGCACGAATAGCCGCGGCCGCCTCGCGCTCGCGCAGGTCTTCCAGGTCCTGCCGGGTGTCGATGTCGACCAGTTCCTCGGGCCGGGTGATGACATGGTGGCCGCGCAGGATCAGCGTCCGCGCGCCGGCGTCGCCGTCCAGGCTGCACAGCCCGGCAAAATGGTCGCGGCCGATCAGCGCCGGCGGCATCGGCTGCACGCCGTCGCTGGAGGCGACCAAAGTCGCGCCGTTATCCGATGCCTCGAACAACCGGTAGCAATGCGTCGCGGTCACGCGCGGCATGTCGGCCAGCGCGATCAGCACGGCGTGCGCGCCCGCCTGCTCCGCCGCCTGCACGCCATGGCGCACCGAGCGCGCCTGGCCCAGCGCGGAGTCGGGATTTTCCACCACCTGGAACCCGCGCGCGGCGAAATCGAGCGTCGTGTCCGACACCACCGCGATGCGGGCGAGGAAGGGGATATTCTCCAGCGCGGTCACCACGTGAAACGCCAGCGGGTGGCCGAGATATTCCTCGGTCAGCTTGTCGCCGTCGCCGAACCGCTCGGACTTGCCGGCCGCGAGCAGGACGAGCGCGGTCTTTTCAGGAGTCAGCATGGAAGGTCTTCACCATGGCGGCGGCGATGGACAGGGCGATCTCGGACGGACCGATCGCCCCGATCGAAAGCCCCGCCGGTCCTTCGATCCGCGCGAGATCCTCAGGCGAGACGCCCGCGGCGCCAAGTCGTTCCAGCCGCGCCGCCTGGCTGCGCCGCGAGCCGAGTGCCGCGACATAGCCGGTGGGGTGCGCCAGCGCCGCGACCAGCGCGGCATCGTCGATCTTGGGATCGTGGCTCAGCGTCACCACCGCCGTCGCCGGATCGGGCTTGAGCGCGGTCACCGCCTCGTCGGGCCAGCGATCGTCGAGCGTCACGCCGGGGAAGCGCTCCTCGGTAAGGAAGCGTCCGCGCGGATCGATCACCGTCGTCGCGATGCCCAGCTCGCGCGCCAGCCCGGCCAGCGCCTGCGCGATCTGCACCGCGCCGACGATCAGCAACCGCCGCGGCGGATCGTAGCGATTGACGAAGCCTGGCCCTCCGATCGCGCTCTGCCCCGTGGCAAGGTCGGTGCCCACCTCGATCGGCAGGCCCTCGGTGCGGGCCGCGCGGATCGCATCGAACAGTTCGGGCGGAAACCCGTTCGCCGCCACCGGCTGGACCAGCACCGCGATCTGCCCGCCGCAGGGCAACCCGACTTCCCAGGCTGCGGCATCGGCGACGCCATAGTCCTTCACCACCGCGGGCGCGCCGGCGATCACCTCGGCGGCGGTCTGCAGGATGTCGGTTTCGACGCAGCCGCCCGAGACCGAGCCTTCAAACCGGCCGTCCTCGTGCACCAGCAAATGGCTGCCGCGCGGACGCGGGGCCGACCCCCAGGTGGTCACCACCGTCGCCAGCGCCATCTTCGCCCCGCGCCAGGCCTCCGCGGCTGCCAGAACGCCGTCGTTATCCGCCACTTGTCGCGCTCCCGTCACATCCGCTTTCTACCCGCCTAGCCGAAGGAGACGACCGTGACGAGATGGATGCTGTTGGCGATGGCACTGCTGGTGCCCACCGTCGCTTTCGGACAAGGAAAGCCCATGCAGAAGCCCATGCCCCGCATTATCGTGATCGGCCATCGCGGCGCCAGCGGCGAGCGGCCGGAACACACGCTGCTCTCCTACCAGCGCGCGATCGACCTCGGCGCCGATTTCATCGAGCCGGATCTCGTCCCGACCAAGGACGGCGAGCTGGTTGCCCGGCACGAGAATGCGATCACGGACACGACCGACGTCGCGGCGCATCCCGAATTCGCCGATCGCAAGACCACCAAGACGATCGACGGCCAGACGATCACCGGCTGGTTCACCGAGGATTTCACGCTGGCCGAGCTCAAGACGCTCCGCGCCAAGGAACGCCTGCCCAAGCTCCGCCCGGGCAACGTGGCGTTTGACGGCCAGGCGACGATCCCGACGCTCGACGAGATCATCGCGCTCGCCAAGAGGGAGTCGGCGCGGCTGCACCGGGTGATCGGCATCTATCCCGAGACCAAGCACCCCAGCTATTTCGCCTCGATCGGCCTGCCGCTGGAGGCGCGACTGGTCGCCAAGCTCAAGGCCGCCGGCTGGGACCGCGCCGACGCGCCGGTGTTCATCCAGTCGTTCGAGGTGAACAACCTCAAGCAGCTCCATACGATGACCAGGGTGCCGCTGATCCAGCTGATGGCCGGCAGCCAGGGCCCGGCCGACCATGCCTATGCCAGCTACAAGGAAATGGCGACGCCGGAAGGGCTGAAGGCGGTCGCTTCGTACGCCGCCGGCATCGGCCCCGAGCTGACCCAGATTCTCGCCACCGACAGCACGCCGTCGACCCTGGTCGCCGATGCGCATGCCGCGGGGCTGAAGCTCCATCCCTGGACCTTCCGCGCCGAGAATTTCTTCCTCATGCCCGCCTATCGGGTCGGCACCGATCCGGCCGCGCATGGCCGGCTCGACGAAGAGATCACCGCGTTCCTGAAAGCCGGCATCGACGGCTTCTTCACCGATTTCCCTTCCATCGGCGTGCCGGCTCGGGATAGCTTCCTGACGACCAACGGCAAATAAGGCTTATCCCATGCGCATCCTCCCCGTTCTGCTCGTGCTGCCGCTGCTCGCGGGGGGATGCGTGGTGAAGACCGCCGCCAAGGTCGTGACGCTGCCGGTCCGCGCCGGCGGCCAGGCAGTTGACTGGGCCACCACCAGCCAGGACGAAGCCGATCGCAACCGCGGCCGGGAGATGCGCAAGCGCGAAAAGGAATGCCGCAAGCACCCCGAGCGCTGCCAGAACGACCAGCACTAGATCCCCCTCACGCTTGCGGGAGGGGGGTTATGCCCCCAGGAACGTCATCAGCGCCCGCTCGAACGCCGCGGGCTGGTCGAGCATGATGAAGTGCCCGCTGTCACCCACGCCGCGGAGGGTCACGTTCGGCGCGCCAGCATATTGCCCGCGATAGATGCCGAGCACCCGCGCCTCGCCGCCCATCGCATCGGTCCAGGGCACCAGTACGGTGATCGGCGCGGCGATCTTGGGCAGGTCCGGGCGCATGTCGGTGATCATGTCCTCATAGATCGCCTGGCCGCTCACCCGCATGTCCGCCTTGGTCGTCCAGCCCGCAACCTTCTCGCGCGAGGCCGGCTTCAGCGCATTCTGCCGCGCGACCATGTCGGCGAGCTGCGCCGGATAGGGCTTGCCGTACAGGCCGGCCATCTGCGCCCGCATCATCTCGGCTTGCGGCTTGATCGATTCCGCGGTGGCGGCAGGGGCGAAGATCGTGCTGAGGAACGGCAGCGCATCGACGATCAGCGCCTTCTGCACGTCTTCGGGGTGGGCGCGCGCCAGCATCAGCGAGACGAGCCCGCCCATCGAATGGCCGACCACCGGCACCGCCCCCAGCCTGGCGCCCGTGATCAGCGTGTGGAGATCGGCCACGATGCCGTCGAGGATTCCCGGCTGCAAATTGCCGCGCGGATCCTCGCCGCCGAAGCCGTTGACCTGCACCAGATAGACGCGGTGGTTCTTGATCAGCTCCGGCACCACGCCGTCCCAGGTGGCACGCGGGCTCGACAGGCCGGGGATCAGGATCACCGGGGTGCCGCGCCCGACGACCTGCACCGAGATATGCGCCATCTGCACCAGCGGGTCGGCGGCGGCGACCGGAGCGAGCGGTGCCGTCGCGCCATGGCTGTTCCCGGAGGCGCTGGCGGCGGCGATCGCCAGCGCCATGGCCAGCCAGCGGGCGGTGGAGACGCGGGAAGCGGCAAAGCAAAGGGCATGCATCATTGGTCCTGCTCCTTGGCGGGATTGACGAAGATGTCTTCGATGGCGAGGCCGAACAGATCGGCGATCTTGAAGGCGAGCGGCAGCGACGGATCGTAGCGCCCGGTCTCGATGGCGTTCACGCTCTGGCGTGAGACCTCCAGCCGTTCGGCAAGATCCTGCTGGCTCCACGCCCGCTCGGCGCGGAGCACGCGGAGGCGGTTGTTCATGCGTCGGCTCCAGCGCTGCGGTCGCGAGCGCACAGGACGGCCTGCACGATCCCGAAGAACATGCACCAGGCCGGGAAGGCGAAGAACACCGGCACGGCCCCGATGATATGCTCGATCTGGAGGAACCCGAGGATGCTGGTCAGCGACAGCAGGATCCCGATCGCCACCAGCATCGCGGTAACCAGGCGGTAGCGGACGAACTCGTCGGTCTCTTCGCGGATGTAGAGACCCATCACCGCGATCATCCCGACGATCGGCAGCGAGGTCAGCACGGCCATGATCCCGAGCACGAGCTGCGGCGGCGCGAATGCCTTGCTGATCGCGACGTTCATCACGATCAAGGCGACGTACACGACCGTGACGACCGTGAACCGACGCCGATAGTTTCTCGCTGCAGACGTGGCCATGGAAAGCTCCCTGTTCGATATGACAAGCAAGCTTTACGTCAACCACGCTTTACATGTCAAGCGTGGTTGACAATGCCAATTCTCCCCGGCACGGGGAGGAATTTACGTGCCGAGCCGCGCGACCATGTCCTCGGCCAGCTGGCTGAGCGTATCGTCGCGCGCGCCCATCACCACGATGCGGTCGCCCGGGCGCGCCTGCGCCACCAGATGCGCCGCCGCCGCCTCGCGCGCCGGAATGTGCATCGCCTGCGCGCCGGTCGCCGCGACATCGGTGACGATGTCCGCGCTGGTCACCTCACGACTGACGGTGCCGCCCTGATAGACAGGGTCGGGCAGCACCAGCAGGTCCTGGGCGGCCAATTTGGTCGCGAACATCGCGACGAGCTCGCGCCGCATCACCTTGAGCGGGCCATAGCCGTGCGGCTGGAACAGCAGCAGCAACCGCCCGGGAAATTCATGCAGCGTATCGAGCGTCGCGGCGATCTTGTCCGGATTGTGCCCGAAATCGTCGATCACCGACACGCCACCCGCCGTGCCGACCAGCTCGAAGCGCCGCCGCAGCCCGGTAAAGCCTTCAACCGCCGCGCAGGCATCCGCCAGCGACACCCCAGCCGCGGTCGCCGCGCCGATCGCCGCCAGCGCATTGGCGACATTGTGCCGCCCCGGCACCTGCAGCCGCACCCGCCGCAGCGTCTCGCCCATGACGAGGTCGAAGCCGATCGCGAAGGCCTCCGGCGCGAGCTTGCACGCCATCAGGTCCGCCTCGCCCTCCACCGCAAAGGTCAGCGTCCGCCCGCGGTCGAGCCCCGCCGCCAGCGCCGCGCTCTCGGCATCGCCGACATTGACCACCGTCGTCGCCGCCTTGCCCGCGAACGCCCCGAACAGCAGCCGCAATTCCTCCAGCGACTTGTGGTCGAGGCTGACATTGTTGAGCACCGCGATACGCGGCCAGTAATTGGCGATCGAGCCGTCGCTCTCGTCCACCTCGCTGACGAACGCGTCCCCCGCCCCGACCAGCGCGCTGGCGAACGGCGCGTCCGGCCCCACGAAGTTCTTCATCACCGCGCCGTTCATCACGGTGGGATCGCGCCCGCAGGCGTGGAGGATCCAGCCGATCATCCCCGTCACGGTCGACTTGCCGCTGGTCCCCGCCACGCCGATCGGCAACGACGAGGCGTTGAACAGGCTCGCCAGCAACTCGGCCCGCGACATCCGCGCACAGCCCAGTTCGGCGGCGCGCACCATGTCCGGCACGGTCGGCTCGATCGCGGCGGAGGCGACGACCACCTGCTCGGCCGACTGCACCCCGCTGCCGTCCTGCGGGAACAGGCCGACGCCGCGGCTGCGCAGCCAGTCGAACTTGGCCGCCAGCCGCCCGCCGTCGAGGCTGCGATCCGAACCCGAGACCCGGGCGCCCCGGCCGGCGAGGATCATCGCCAGCGGCATCATCCCCGAACCGCCGATCCCTACGAAGAAGGTTGCTTTGCCATGCTGCATGGGCACGCTATCGGCGAAGCGAGGAGACCATACAAGCATATGCGGATCGGAGTCGTCGCGCCGGCGCGGCCAGTCACCCGGGAATCGTCTGCCCGCATGGCGGCGTTCATGGCGCTCACCTACCCGGAGCACGAGATCGTGTTCCACCCGCAATGCTATCTCTCGGCGGGCCATTTCGCCGGCACCGATGCCGAGCGCGCAGCGGCCTTCCTGGAGTTCGCCAATGATCCGACCATCGACGCGATCTGGTTCGCGCGCGGCGGCTATGGCTCGAACCGCATCCTCGACGCGGTGATGCCGCACCTCGGCGAGGCCGCCCGGCGCAAGACGTACATGGGCTTCTCCGACATGGGCTTCCTGCTCGGCGCGCTCTACGCCCGCGGTATCGGCCATCCGGTCCACGCCTCGATGGCGAGCAGCATCGGCAAGAACGATGCCGGGGTGGATACCGGCTGGGCGCTCGGCTGGCTGATCGAGCGCGACCGCCGCGGGCTCGACCCGGCCCTCGCCGACGGGCGCCCCGCCGCCGCCTTCAACCTCGCGATCCTCACCGCGCTGATCGGCAGCAAGTATCTGCCCGACCTCACCGACCATGTGCTGATGATCGAGGAAGTGGACGAGCCGCTCTACCGGATCGATCGGATGCTGTTCAACATGGCCCATGCCGAGCAGTTGAAGGGCATCGCCGGCATCCGCCTCGGCGCGGTGACCGCGATCGCCGAGAACGACCCGCCTTTCGGCGAGACCGTGGACGAGATGATCGTCCGCTGGTGCAAGGAGATGGGCGTCCCCTATCTCGGCCGCTGCGCGATCGGGCATGTCTCGACCAACCACGTCGTCCCGTTCGGCGTCGCATGAGCCCCGATCCGCACGCCCTGCGCCAGCGCCACGGCGCGGTATCGCTGCTCGCCCACCCCTCGCCGATCGAGCGGCTGGAACGGCTGGAGGCGGCGCTCGGCACCGACGTGCGGATCTATGTGAAGCGCGACGATATGGCGGGCATCGGCGGCGGCGGCAACAAGCTGCGCAAGCTCGAATTCCTGCTCGGCGACGCGATCGCGCGAGGGTGCGACACCTTCGTCACCACCGGCGGGCTGCAATCGAACCATTGCCGGCTGAGCGCGGCGGCGGCGGCGCGGATGGGCCTCGCCTGCGAGCTGGTGCTGGCCGATGTCGTGCCGCGCCACGACGCCGACTATCGCGCCAACGGCAACCTCCTGCTCGACGCGATCTTCGGCGCGACCGTCCACCGCGTGCCCGGCGACGCCGATCGGCCCGCCTTCCTGCACGCCCGCGCCGAGACGCTGCGGGCGGGGGGCCGCAAGGCCTATGTGGTCGGCGCGGGCGGATCGTCGCCGGTCGGCGCGCTCGGCTATGTCGCCTGCGCCTGGGAGATCCTCGCGCAAGAGGCAGCGCTGGGCGAGCGCTTCGCCCGCATCGTCGTCCCCAATGGCAGCGCCGGCACCCATGCGGGCCTCGCCGCCGGCATGGCGGCAGCGGGGGAGGACGTGGCGCGCGTCCAGTCCTACGCCGTCCTCGCCACCCCCGAGCGCGCTCATGCCGAGACGCTGGCGCTGGCCCAGGCAACGCTCGCCGCCAACGCCCTGCCGGGCAGCGTGACGGCCGAGGACGTAGTGATCGACGGCAGCCAGCTGGGGGAAGGCTATGGCATCCCCACGCCGGCGATGCGCGAAGCGGTGGAACTGCTCGCCCGCACCGAGGGCCTGCTGCTCGACCCCGTCTATAGCGGCAAGGCGTTCGCCGGGCTGCTCGCGGGCGTGCGGGGCGGCACGTGCCGGCCGGGCGAGGCGGTGCTGTACGTCATGACCGGCGGCATGCCGGGGTTGTTTGCGTATCGGGAGGTGTTTGGGACTTAGTGACGGGGCTGGACGTGGCCGCACGTTCGCCCAGAGAGCTGTTCGACATTCGAGAGGGGGTTGGGAATGATCATCCTGATGCTGCTGGCAAATGCGGGCCGGTGCGTGTCTCCTGTATATTGCCCTACGGACGACCAGCTTTTGGCGGCGGTTCGAAGCCGCGATGCTTCTGTGGTCCAAGCGGCATCAGATCAGTTCTCGAGAGAAAATCCTGGCGAGATCGTCATGGTCCATTCGCAGCGGATCAAGCGTATATCGGACATATTGTGCGGAGATCGGTTGCCTACCGACCTTCCCGGCAATCCACCGGTGATCCATTGCAAGTTTACGGTTCGCTATTGGAGCATGGACTCGTTCGAAGTGGCGCGGATGGTCCTGCGAAACGGTAAGTGGGAAATTGACGGCGCGCTTTCTGTGGAACGGCGAAAGCGTTAACCAAGATTGGACCAAGCTCGCGGCGTCAACGAACGATGATGCCGTAGCTGACGCTTTACCCCGCCAGCACCCGCCCCACCCGCACCAGCGCGCCATCGGGGTCCGATACCGCGAACTCGTACGTCCCCCAGGGCATCGCATGCGGCGTGCCCGGCTGGAGGATCGCCTCGCGCACCCGCGCCGCCACCGCGTCGACATCCTCGACATAGAGGTACAGCCCGAAGGGATTGTCCGGCGCCTGGGGCGTATTGGCCTCGTGCCGCAGGTGCAGGTGCCAGCCGCGGTCGTCTGCGAGGATGCGGTAATGGCCGTAATCGCCGGTCACCTCCAGCCCCAGCCGCCGGTAGAATGCGGTGCTCGCGTCGAGGTCGCGGCAGGGCAGGATGGCGACGATGTGGTGGGTGGGGTCCATACCCGCAGGCTATGCCCGCGCCGCCCCTCGCACCACCCTGAAATCCCGCCGCCCCTGCCCTTTCGCCAAAGCCTTGCCTATATCGCACCCGCGCGGGCATAAGCCGCGCTCCATTCCACACCCATGAAAGGGGTTCTTCCCGTGTCCGAGATGTTCCGCATTACGCTGCCCGACGGTTCCGTCCGCGAGGTAGCCCCGGGGACTACCCCGGCGGACATCGCCGCGGCGATCGGCCCCGGCCTCGCCAAGGCGGCGCTCGCCGCGCGCGTCGATGGCGAGCTGCGCGACATCGGCCGTCCGTTCGAGGGCGACGCAAACCTCGCGCTCGTCACCGCCAAGGACGAGGCCGACGCGCTCGAACTCGTGCGCCATGACTATGCGCATATCCTGGCGGAAGCGGTGCAGCATCTGTTCCCCGGCACGCAGATCACCTTCGGCCCGTCGACCGACGACGGCTTCTACTATGACTTCGCCCCCAAGGACCGCCCCTTCACCGAGGAAGACCTGCCGGCGATCGAGGAGGAGATGCGCCGCATCATCGCGCGCGACGAGCCGCTGATCCGCGAAGTCTGGTCGCGCGCCGACCTGATCGCGCGCTGGACCGCGCAAGGGGAAAGCTTCAAGGCCGAATGGGCCAAGGAGCTGCCCGAGGGCGAAGAGCTGACCGTCTACCGCGCCGGCAAGGGCGAGGACGCCTGGCTCGACATGTGCCGCGGCCCCCACCTCGCCTCCACCGGCAAGGTCGCGGCGGATGCGTTCAAGCTCACCCGCGTGTCGGGCGCCTATTGGCGCGGCGACCAGAAGAACGCGATGCTCAGCCGCATCTACGGCACCGGCTGGCTGAACAAGAAGCAGCTCCAGGAGCATCTGACGCGCCTGGAAGAGGCCGCCAAGCGCGACCACCGCAAGCTCGGCGCGGAGATGGACCTGTTCCACCTCCAGCAGGAGGCGCATGGCTCGGTGTTCTGGCACCCCAACGGCTATGTCATCTACCGCGTGCTCGAGGATTATATGCGCCGCGCGGTCAACGGCGCGGGGAGCAAGGAAGTGAAGACCCCGCAGGTGATGGACGCGCGCCAGTGGGAGCAGTCCGGCCACTGGGGCAAGTATCGCCAGAACATGTTCGTCATCCCCGACGAGACCCCGAACATCGAGGACGAGGGCCCGATGGTGTCGGACGACGTCCAGTGGATGGCGCTCAAGCCGATGAACTGCCCGGCGCACGTGCTGATCTTCAAGCAGGGCATCAAGTCGTATCGCGACCTGCCGATGCGGCTGGTCGAGAATGGCTGCTGCCACCGCAACGAGCCGCACGGCGCGCTGCACGGGCTGATGCGCGTCCGCCAGTTCACCCAGGACGACGGCCATATCTTCTGCCGCGAGGACCAGATCGTCGACGAGGTGAAGGCGTTCTGCGCGCTCGCCGACCGGGTCTACAAGCATTTCGGCTTCACCTATGCGATCAAGCTGGCGCTGCGCCCGGAGAAGCGCTTCGGCACCGAGGAGATGTGGGACCAGGCCGAGAACGAGCTGCGCGACGCGGTGGTCGCCGCCGGCCTCGCCACGCCCGAATATGGCTGGGAGGAACTGCCCGGCGAAGGCGCCTTCTACGCGCCGAAGCTGGAATGGCACCTCACCGATGCGATCGGCCGCACCTGGCAGGTCGGCACCATCCAGTCGGACCGGGTGCTGCCCGAGCGGCTCGATGCGTCCTATGTCGGCGAGGATGGCGAGCGCCACCGCCCGGTGATGCTCCACCGCGCGATTTTCGGCTCGTACGAGCGGTTCATCGGCATCCTGATCGAGCATTTCGCCGGCAAGCTGCCGACCTGGCTCGCGCCGGTGCAGGCGGTGGTCGCGACGATCGTGTCCGACGCCGACGACTATGCCCGTGACGTTGTGGCGAAGCTCCAGACGGCGGGCATCCGCGTCGAGAGCGACCTGCGCAACGAGAAGATCAACTACAAGGTGCGCGAGCACTCGCTGGCCAAGGTGCCCAACCTGCTGGTCGTCGGCAAGCGTGAGGCCGAGGAGAGCACCGTGGCGCTCCGCGTGCTCGGCAGCCAGGGCCAGACCATGCTGACGCTGGACGAGGCGATCGAACGGCTGAAGGCCGAGGCGCTGGCACCGGATCTGCGGTAAACTGCCCTCGAGCTCCCCTCCCGCAAGCGGGAGGGGAGCGCAGGCGGCGAGCGCTACGCTAGCTCGCCTCGTCACTGCAAAACTGCTATCCTCGCCCCATGACGCTGTTCCAGAACGTGCGCCGGGGCCTCCTCCCCGCCCGTCTGACGGTCGACGAGGTCTACGATCTCACGGCCGCCGGCGTGCTGCGCGAGAGCGAGCATATCGAGCTGATCGAGGGGGAGATGGTGCCGATGGCGGCTGCCAAGGCAAGCTGGCATTCGATCATGGAAGGCACGCTGAACTGGGCGCTGGCCCGGGGACTGCCGGACGCCGTCCGCGTCTATCCTGCCCCCTCGCTGACGCTGGCACCGGATACGCTGGTGGAGCCGGATCTGCTGGTCGTGCCGCGCGGTACCAGGATGCGCGAGATCGGCGGTCCGGACGTCCTGCTGCTGATCGAGGTCGCCGACAGCTCGCTGCCGTACGATCTCCGCGTCAAGGCGCCGCTCTACGCCCGACACGGCGTGCGCGATTACTGGGTGGTGGACGCGGTCCGCCAGACGATCCGCATCCACCGCGCGCCCGAGGACGGCATCTACACCGATGTCGAGGAATATGAGGCGCACGACGCGGTCGCGCCGCTGCTCTTCCCCGAGCTGACGGTCCGCCTCGATACGCTGGACTGATCGGCCGGCACCCCGGGGCACCGCCCGCGCCAGCCTCAGAAGCGGTACTTCAGCCCGAACTGCAGGATCGGGTAGACCTGATAGTCGTTCGCCGAATCCTGCAGCGTCTGGCGCTGCTTGGCGAGTTCGTTGCGATAGGTGGCGCCCGCCACGGTCGGGTCGGTCGCCAGCGTGCCGTTGGAGGTGAAGTCGCGGATGCGCACCGCACCCTGGAACAGCGCGCCCGCCTCGACCGTGAAGGCCAGCCCCTTGCGCAGCTTGCCGCCATAGCCGAGCGTCAGCTGCGGCGCGAACTCGCGCAGGTCGGCGCGGCCGGTGATGGTGCCGATCTGCTCGGGGGTGAACACCAGGCTGCCGATCCGGGTCGGGCCGTTCGGCGTTGCGCGGACATTGCCGTTGGTGCCGTTGTAGCGCGCGCCGCCCGAGATGCGGAAGCCGCCACCCAGCGGATAGACGTCGAGGATCACGCCCGCCGACGAAAGCTTGGCGTGGCCGTCATATTCGATCCCGCCCGAGCTGAAGCTGTGGTCCACGCCCAGGAAGCCGCCATTGGCGCGCACGCCGACATGCTGGTTGAAGCGGTAGCCGATCTCCGGGCCCACGCCCAGCGAGCCCGCGGTCACGCCGACGCTCGCCTTGCCCTGCCGGGTGCCGGCCTCGGTCTGCGCCAGCGCGTGGCCGGCAAGGGTCAGGGCCGCGAAACCCGCCGCCAAACGAAACGATCGCTGCATGCTATTCCCCGCATCGCCGGCACCCGGAAGATTCCGCCGGCATCCCGCTCATTATAGACGCCGGAACAACCACATGGCGGCCTTGCAGGGTTTTCCGGTGCCGCTGCTGCACTTGCCGCGCAATATCGGCGCAATATGCCAGCCGGGGGACCTTCTCTCGCGGCCAATTCATGTCTATATAGGGCGCTGATCAACTACAGGAGCCAGTCTTATACGTTCTCCCATGCCCCGGCGCCCGATGGCGCCCGCGATGCCGCTGAACGGGCCGCGGTTTAACGAATTCATCCAGTCGCCGAAGGTTCGCGTCATCGACGAGAACGGCGAAAATCTTGGCGTGATGTACACGCGCGAGGCGATGGCGCAGGCTGCCGAGGTCGGGCTCGACCTCGTCGAAGTGTCGCCCAACGCCGATCCGCCCGTCGCCAAGTTCCTCGATGTGGGCAAGTTCAAGTACGAGGCGCAGAAGAAGGCGAACCTCGCACGCAAGACCCAGAAGACGCAGGAGATCAAAGAGATCAAGATGCGTCCCAACATCGACGACCACGATTACGACGTGAAGATGCGTAACGTGCTGAAGTTCATCGGCGAAGGGGACAAGGTGAAGATCACCCTGCGCTTCCGCGGCCGTGAGCTTTCGCATGGCCAGCTCGGCATGCAACTGCTCCAGCGCGTTCAGCAGGACGCGGCGGAAGTGGCCAAGGTGGAGAGCTATCCGCGCATGGAAGGCCGTCAGATGCTGATGGTGCTCTCGCCCAAGTGATGCACGGGCGGCGGTTCGCACGCGCGGCCGCCGCCGCAGCCTGGTTCCTGCCGGCAGCGGCGGTCGCGCAGACCGCCGCCTTGCCGCCGGTGCCCGCCGCGACCAGCGAATCGATCGCCGTCCCCAAGGGCGCGCGTCTCGTCTGGGCCGACGAGTTCGACTCGGGCAACCTGCCCGATGCGAAGCGCTGGGCCTATGACACCGCCCGCAATCGCGACGGCTGGTACAACCAGGAACTCCAATATTATGCTGCGAACCGGCCTGAGAATGCGCGGGTCGAGAACGGCCATCTCGTCATCGAGGCGCGCCGCGAGCGGCTGACCGGCCAGTCCGATTATGGCGGCCAGGACTATAGCTCCGCTCGCCTGCTCACCCGCGGACTCGCCAGCTGGACCTATGGCTTCATCGAAGTCCGCGCCAGGCTCGCCTGCGGCAAGGGGCTGTGGCCGGCGATCTGGCTGCTCGGCGCCGATGGCAGCGGCGGCTGGCCGCGGCTCGGCGAGATCGACGTGATGGAGCTGGTCGGCTGGGACCCGCAGACGGTGCACGGCACCATCCATACCGGCGCCTACAACCACGCCCAGCATACCCAGAAGGGCGCGACCACCCAGGTGGCGGACGCCTGCACCGCCTTCCACACCTATCAGCTCGACTGGACCAGGGACCGCATCCTGATCGGCGTCGACGGCCATGCCTATATGCGCTTCGACAACGACCATAAGGACGATCCCGCCACCTGGCCGTTCGACAAGCCGCAATATCTGCTGCTCAATGTCGCGGTGGGCGGCTGGGGCGGCACCCACGGCATCGACCCCGCCGCCTTCCCCTCGCGGATGGAGGTCGATTATGTCCGCGTCTGGCAGATGCCAAAGCGGTGACCGCGCCGCACCCTTTTGTCGTCCCCGCGAAGGCGGGTATCCATTGGCGCTGAAGCCGCGGTTTCTGCCCCCAGCGCACAGGCGAATCGATCCCCGCCCTGGCGGGGATGACAGAGGGGACGGCAGGTTCCCCCTCCCCGCCCGTCCTCAATCCTCGGCGGCGATCCGCACGCGCAGGCCGTCCAGCGCATCGGTGAAGGGCAGCTGGCACGAAAGCCGCGAGGTCGCGTCGCGATCGCTGGTGCTGTCGAGCAGGTCGTCCTCGTCCATGCTCATCTTGGGCAGTTTGTCCGCAAATTCCGGGTCGACATGGACATGGCAGGTGGCGCAGCTGCAGCAGCCGCCGCACAGCGCCAGCAGCTCGTCGAAACCATTGTCGCGAATCACCTCCATCACGCTGAGACCGGCCTCGCCGGTTACCGTGCGTTCGGTTCCGTCACGCGTCACGACCGTAAGCTGGGGCATCTGCATCTCCTTGGTTCGCCGCGTCCATGCCGGTGAACCGGGCCCGTTTCAAGGAGCCATTCCATGGGCTTGACCGCCGACCAGCTGAAGGGGTCGATCGACGCATTGGCAGCACTCGAACCCGCCTTCGCCGCCGCATTGGAACGCGCCGGCTATCCCGAGCCGCGCATCCGCGCGCCCGGCTATGCCACGCTGCTGCGCACGATCGTGGGCCAGCAAGTGAGCGTCGCCGCCGCCACTTCGGTGTGGAACAAGCTCGACGCGGCGCTGGGCAATGCCGAGGATCCTGCGCTGCTCGCGGCGGCCAGCGACGAGCTGCTGCGCGGCGCCGGGCTGTCACGCCAGAAGATTGGCTATGCCCGCAGCCTGTCCGAGCAGGTGACCAGCGGCGCGCTCGATCTCGCCGCGCTGCCCGCGGACGACGAGGAAGCGATCGCCGCGCTCACCCGCATCAAGGGCATCGGCCGCTGGTCGGCGGAGATCTACCTGCTGTTCGCCGAGGGCCGGCCCGACATCTGGCCGGCCGGCGACCTGGCGGTGCAGATCGAGATCGGCCGCATCCTCGGCCATGCCGAGCGGCCGAGCGAGAAGCTGACGCGCGAATGGTCCGAAGCCTGGCGCCCGCACCGCGGCGCGGCGGCGATCTTCGCCTGGCACCATTACGGGATGATCAAGAGCGCGATCTGACGGATCGCCCAGGGCACGTTCCGCCGAGCACGTCGCGCCGGTATTTATCGGATTAAAGTGATCCAACCATTGACCTGCATGCGCCTGCCAACACAAATGCGACGTCAACATGCAGGGGGCGTCGGGGTGAAGGCAGCGAACTCGAAAACGCGCCATGGGGCGGGCTACTGGGCGCTTGCCGCCATGGCAGCGCTCCTCGCCCCCGCCGCCGCCCAGGCGGACACGGTATCCGTCGCCAGCCCGGACGGCACGGTGCGCGCGATCCTTTCCGACGAGAGCGGCACGCTGCGCTATCGCATGACGGTCGACGGGCGCGCTGTGCTCGATCCCTCGCCGCTCGGCCTGCGCATCAACGGTGTGGAACTAGGCGAGTCAGTGACGCTCGGCACCGTCGAGCGTCGCCGCACCAATAGCCGCTACCGCTTCGTCGGTGGCAAGGCCGAGGCGATCGATCGCGCCAACGTCGCCGCCGTCACGCTGCGCTCGCATGGCATCGTCTTCATGGCGGACCTCCATGTCGCCGACGATGGCATCGCCGTCCGGCTGCGCCTGCCCGCGCGGCCGGGTCAGCGGGTCGAGGCCGACCGTTCCGGCTGGAAGCTCGCCGCCGCCGATCCGCGCGTATGAACGACCAGCCTGCTGCCCGATTACGAGAATGTCTATCAGGCCACCACGCTGGGTGGCATGGCCGAGGGTCTCCACGGCCTGCCGCTCACCGCCAACGTCGACCGCTTCTGGGTGACGATCAGCGAAGCCGCGGTGGTCGACTATGGCGATCTCGCGGTCACCCGCGGCACCGACGGGCTGCTCGCCGGCGCCCTCTATGCCGATCCGAAGGGCTGGCAGACCGACACGGCCGTCGTCCAGCCCTGGCGGGTGACGATCGTGACGCGCGACCTCACCGGGCTCGTCAATTCCACGCTCGTGCAGAACCTCAATCCGCCGCCCTCCCCGGCGCTCGCCAAGGCCGACTGGATCCGGCCCGGGCGCTCGACTTGGCAATGGCTCGCCATCGGCGACCCGCTGGAGAGCGACCAGCACCAATGGGTCGATTGGACGAAGGCGCTCGGCTTTGAATATTATCTGGTCGACGAAGGCTGGTCCAAGTGGAAGCAGCCCTGGGGCACGCTCGCGGACACCACCCGCTATGCCCGGTCGAAGGGAATCGGCGTGTGGGCGTGGATCCACAGCAACACGGTCGCCGAACCCGCGGCCCGGCGCGCGCTACTGCACCGGCTGGCGGAAAGCGGCATCGTCGGCGTGAAGATCGATTTCCCCGAGCCAGCCGGGCGCAGCTGGGTGAACTGGTATGCCGATACCGCGCGCGATGCGGCGGCAGAACGACTGATGGTCGACTTCCACGGCGCGGCCAAGCCGAGCGGCACCGAACGCACCTGGCCCAACGTGCGCACCCGCGAGGGCGTGCGCGGCCATGAATGGCACATCACGCGCTACAACCGCGTCCTGCCCCCCGCCCACGACACGATCCTGCCCTTCACCCGCTACGTTATCGGGCCGGGCGACTATACCCCCACGGTGTTCCAACCCAAGGAACTGCAGGGCAACAGCTGGGCGCACGAGCTGGCGCAGATGGTGCTTTTCACCTCGCCTTATCTCTCGACCGGCGGCCATCCGCGCACCTATCTGGAGAACCCCGCGGTCGACGTGCTGAAGGCGATCCCGTCGGCCTGGGACGAAACCCGCGTCCTGCCCGGCAGCGAGCCCGGCACGCTGGCAGGCTTCGCGCGGCGGCGGGGCAAGGACTGGTTCATCGCGGTGATCAACGGGGCCGAGGCGCGGTCGCTGACGATCGGGCTCGGCTTTCTGGGCCAGGGGCGGTGGCATCTCACCGCGCTCTCGGACGATCCGGCGCTGCCCGATGGCTTCGTCCGCACCGAACGGACGACCAGCCCTCGCGATGCCATCTCGGCAACGCTCCGCTCCCGCGGCGGCTTTGTCGGCTGGCTGCGGCCCATGGGGCACTAGCCGCGGTTTCAGGTTGGTCGCGCCGGCCCCGGCAGAGGCACCGGCGCGATCGGAGACCCGGGCTCAGCCCTCGGCACCGCCCTCGTTCTTCGGTTCTTCCGCAGCCGCCTCGCCGCCGCTCTGGAACCAGGCCTCGACCGGGCCGACCAGCTTGATCGTCAGCGGGTTGCCCTTGCGATCGGTCTTCTTGCCGAGCGCGACGCGCACCCAGCCTTCGGAGATGCAATATTCTTCGACATCGCGGCGCTCGACGCCCTTGAACTTGATGCCGACGCCGCGCTCCAGCAGTTCGCGGCTGAAATAGGGGCTGCTCGGGTTGACCGACAGACGATCGGGAGGGGTATCGCTCATGGGCGGCTCATGCCGTCATTCGGCCGCGGGTTCAAGATAGCGGTGGATGGCCGAGACCACCACCGAACCCTCGCCGACGCCCGAGGCGACGCGCTTGACCGAGCCGGCGCGCACGTCGCCGACCGCGAACACGCCGGGCGCCGTCGAGCAGAAGAAGGTCTCGCCGCTCCCCGTGCGCACGAAACCGCGCTCGTCGAGCTCGACACAGCCTTCCAGCCAGGTCGTGTTGGGCACCGCGCCGATCATCACGAACAGCGCCCCCACCGCGCGACGCTCGACGGCGCCGGTCTGGCGGTCGGTCCATGCGAGCCCGGTCAGCGCGCGCTCGCCCTCGAGTGCGGTCACTTCGGTGAAGGGATGGAGCGTGATCCGGTCCGAGGCCTCGATCCGGTCGATCAGGTAGCGCGACATCGTCGCCGCCAGCCCGGGTCCGCGGACCAGCACATGGACATGGGCGGCATGGCGGGCGAGGAACACCGCCGCCTGCCCCGCCGAATTGCCGCCGCCGACCACCACCACCTCGGAGCCCGCGCACAGCCCGGCCTCCATCGCGGTGGCGGCATAGTAGATGCCATTCCCTTCCAGCTCGGCATAGCGCGGCAGGTCGAGCTTGCGGTAGCGCGCGCCGGTGGCGACGACCACCGCGCGCGCCTGCAGCGTCGCGCCGTCGTCGAGGTGCAGGCGCAGCGGCCGCTCCTCGCACTCGATCCGCACCACCGAGCGCGAGACGAGCAGCCGCGCGCCGAACTTCTGCGCCTGGACCTGCGCGCGCCCCGCCAGCGCCTGGCCGGAGATGCCGGTGGGGAAACCGAGATAATTCTCGATCTTCGAGCTGGTCCCCGCCTGGCCGCCGGGCGCCACCGCCTCGATCACGATCGTCTCCAGCCCCTCGGACGCGGCATAGACCGCCGCCGCCAGTCCCGCGGGCCCGGCGCCGACCACCGCGACGTCATGGACATGGTCCGGGTCGAGCGCGGTCGCGAGGCCCAGCGCGTCCGCCAGCGCGGCATTGGTCGGGTTGCGCAGGACCCGCCCCTCCAGCACCACCACCGGCAGGTCGGCTTGCGTCAGTGCCAGGCATTCGAGGAAGCCCGCGGCATCGGGATCGGTATCGGTATCGATCCGCCGGTGCGGCATCGCGTTGCGGGTGAGGAAGGTCTCGATCCGCCCCATGTCCGCGCCGTGCCCCGGCCCGGCCAGCGCCACGCCGGCATCGCTGTGGCGGAGCAGCCCGACGCGGCGCAGGATGAAGGCGCGCATCACGATCTCGCCGATATCGGGCTCGGCCGCCATCATCCGGCGGAAGGCGCCGCGCTCGATCCGCACCACCCGCGTGCCGGGCAGCGCGCGCGCGCTCACCAGGATCTTGCGGTCGTTGAACAGGTCCAGCTCGCCGGTGAACTGGCCGGCCTCATGGACGTGAAAGACATGCTCGGCGCCCTCGCTGTCGGTATCGACGATCGAAATGCCGCCGGACAGGCACAGGAAGAAATCGACGCTGTGGTCGCCGCGGCGATACAGCATCGCGCCTTCTTCCACCGCTTCCTCGGTGCCGAAGGCGGCGACCCGTCCGATCATCTCCGCGGTCAGAACCGGGAAGGTCTGGGCGGATCGCGCATAGGGATCGGCGGGGTCGAGCGATTCGGAGGGTGCCATGCGCCCACCCTAACGCGCCCTACGCGGCGCGCGACCCATCTCTAGAGATGGTCGCGCGCCTGCGCGCTCAGTCGCAGTAGCGCACCAGCACCGGGCGACCGAGATACGGATCCCATACGCGCCGCACGTTGCAATATTCATAGTAGCGATAGCGGGGATAATTGTCCCGGTACCAATAGCCGTCGGTCGGGTAATAGCCGCGCTCGCGATAGAAGCGCCGGTCGTAGTCATAGCGCCGGTCGTTCGAGATCGCCGCGCCGATCGCCAGGCCCGCGATCCCCGCGACCAGCGCCGCACCGGCGACGTCGCCGCCGCGATCGCGGTAATAATGCCGACGATAGCGCCAGTCCTGCGCCTGCGCGGGCGCCACCGCCGCCAGCAGGCTCGCGCCCGTGGCGATGCCCAGCACCAGCTTCTTCGCCAGTTGGTTCATGCTGTTTGCTCCTCACCTCGGGGCGCCGGCGAGTCGCTCGGCGCCGATGGCCCTCCGATACGCAATCGCGGCTTAATCGGTACGGAACCGGCTGTTCAGCCGCGGTTTAGCTGGGTAACGGGCGGCATGGCCTACTGGATCCTTCGCTCCGAACCCGATGTCTATGGCTGGGATGACCTGGTGCGCGACGGCAGCACCGAATGGAACGGCGTGCGCAACTATACCGCGCGCAACTTCCTGAAGGACATGATCCCCGGCGACCAGGCGATCTTCTACCATTCGAACATCCAGAAGGCCGCAGTCGGCATCATGGAGATCACCCGCGCCTGGCAGCCCGACGGCGACGACGGCAAATGGGCGAGCGTGGAAGTGAAGGCGCTGCGCCCGCTGGCCAGGCCCGTCCCGCTCCCCGACATCAAGGCCGAGCCGCGGCTCAAGGACCTGGAGATGGTGCGCCAGTCGCGCCTGTCGGTGACGCCGGTGCGGCCGGAGGAGTGGGCGGTGCTGCTGGAGATGAGCGGAACGGCACCGGATCGCTAAGGTCGATCGGCACGCGCTTCGACTTGTCGGGCTTCTTCTTGAACGCCCGGCCGACGCCCTTGCCGGCATCGCCGACCAGCTTGAAGAAGTTCCGCGATTCGCCCGGCTCCTCGCAGCAGCTGTCCGGACTGATCACCTTGCCGACGCCGCGCGGGTGGGCGGGTGCCAGGT
>JAPJRE010000193.1 GCA_030824725.1 Sphingomonas sp. | reverse complement strand
ATGCTGCACAGCATGATGCTTGACATCAAGCCGTCCGACCCCAGCTTGACAACGAACCGCGACGCCCTGCGCGCTAACGATCGGGATTGCATGACCGAAGCTACCCACACGGATCACGACGAACCGGGCACGCCTGCGGCCCCGGTGGAACATGTTTCGCTGTCGGATCCCGAATTCAAGACGCAGCTGGCACAGGTGATCCCGCACCTCCGCGCCTTCGGTCGCTCGCTTTCGGGCAGTCGCGATCTCGCCGACGATCTCGTGCAGGAAACGCTGCTCAAGGCATGGGCCGCGCGCAAGCGCTTCCAGGCCGGCACCAACATGCGCGCCTGGACCTTCATCATCCTGCGCAACCTCTATCTCAGCCAGATGCGCCGCGCGCGCTTCAAGGGCGAGTGGGACGATCTGGTCGCCGATCGCCTGCTGGCGGCCCCGGCGAGCCAGGATCGCCACGTCGAACTGGCGGACATGCAGCGCGCGCTGCTCCATTTGCCGCAGCCGCAGCGCGAGGCGCTGATCCTGGTCGGCGCGGGCGGCTTCGCCTATGAAGAGGCGGCCGAAATCTGCCAGGTGGCGGTCGGGACGATCAAGAGCCGCGTCGCTCGCGGCCGCGTCGCGCTTGAAGCGCTGATGTCCGAAGGGCAGCTGCCCTCGCGCCGCTCGACCTCCCTTAACGAGGATGGCCGCACCGCGCTCGACACGATCATGGGCGAAGTCGAGGATCTCAGCCGAGAGCGTTGAGCGGCACGTCCACGCGCCTGTGGACATTCCCAATCGCACCCCATCCCGCATCGTGAAAACCTGTCCTTCCTTGGAGGAGGGCAGGTTTCATGCGTCTCGATCGGTCTCATCGTCGTCAATCGGGCTTCGGGCCCACCGCGACCAGCGTGATTGCGCTGGTGTCGATGGTGGCCATGTTGTGGCTGGTCCTGTGGAAGCTGTTCCAGGTGACCGGCTGAGCCGACAATTGCACTCTTGCCACCCGCGTGCGCTTCCCCCATATGCGCCGCGGGAGTCGGGCGGACGGGATCGTCGCCAACCCGGTCAGGTCCGGAAGGAAGCAGCCGTAACGATTTCGTCCCGGGTCGTTCCGGCTCCCACCCATTTCTCCACATCAACGGATCCGTGAAGCTCCCGATGGCGCGCCCGCGCTTCGCAGGCCAGAAGCCGTGCGTGCAGCGGCGGAGGGGCGGGCGTGCGAAGACCGGCGAGCGACATCGGGCTGTTCCTGCTGCTGGCGTTCGGCTTTTCCTGGACGATCTGGATACCGATGGCGCTGCTCGGCGTGGTCGTCCGGCCGGGCATGCTGCCGACCCATTTCGGCGGGCTGCTGGGGCCATGGGTCGCGGGGAGCATGTGCGTCGTGGCTTCGGCGCCGAAAGCCGCGCGGGCCGCCTGGCTGCGTCGGCTGATTTGCCTCCCGCTGGGGTGGCGGGGCTGGATGCTGGCACTGGTGCCCTTCCTGCTGATCGCTGCCCTTCTGGTCGCCGCGATGGGGCTGGGCCACCCGATCGATGCCAGCGCGCTGCAACGGTTTAGCGGGCTGCCGCTGCTGCCGCCGCTGGCGCTGTTCGCCATCGTGCTGGTGGTGAACGGCTATGGCGAGGAGGCGGGATGGCGGGGCTATCTCTTGCCGCGCTTGCAGGCACGCTACGGCGCGGTCGGCGGCGTGCTCGTGCAGGCGGCGATCTGGATCGTCTGGCACGCCCCGCTGTTCTGGATCGTCGCGACCTATCGCGGGATGGGGCCGGCGATGCTGGTGTTCGGCTTCGGCTTGGGGCTGGTGCTCGGCGGGTTCGTGCTGGCGCAGGTCAGCGCCGCCTCGCGCGGGAGCGTGCTGGCGGCGGCCTTGTGGCACAGCGGCTATAATTTCGGCACGGCGACCGAGGGTGGGGCGCTGCTCCAGGCCGGGCTTTCCGCCATTGTGATGACGTGGGGGGCGGCGCTGCTGCTCTGGGCGCTCGCCTCGCCCGCCGGTCGGCGCGCGATCACCGTGCCGGACTTCGACAAACGCCGCGCGGGCCCCTAGATAGGATCGTGATGTCCGATTCCCTGCTTGGCCTCGAAGAACCGCCGCAGCCTGCGAAGGCCGAAGCCTATCGCGTGCTCGCCCGCAAATACCGGCCGCAGACGTTCAGCGCGCTGATCGGCCAGGATGCGATGGTCACCACGCTGGGCAACGCAATCCGTCGCGACCGGCTGGCGCACGCCTTCCTGCTGACCGGCGTGCGCGGGGTGGGCAAGACCTCCACCGCCCGCCTGATCGCCAAGGCGCTCAACTGCATCGGCCCGGACGGGCAGGGCGGCCCGACGATCGATCCCTGTGGGCAGTGCGAGCCCTGCCGCGCAATCGCCGAGGGGCGCCATATCGACGTGATCGAGATGGACGCCGCCAGCCATACCGGCGTCGACGACGTGCGCGAGATCATCGAGGCGTCGCGCTATGCGGCGGTTTCGGCGCGCTACAAGATCTACATCATCGACGAAGTCCACATGCTGTCGAAGAACGCGTTCAACGCGCTTCTGAAGACGCTGGAGGAGCCGCCCGGGCATGTGAAGTTCCTGTTCGCCACGACGGAAGTGAACAAGGTGCCGGTGACGGTGCTGTCGCGCTGCCAGCGCTTCGACCTGCGCCGCATTCCGGCCGAATTGCTTGCCGAGCATTTCGCGCGCGTGTGCGCGGCCGAGCAGGTCGAGGCCGAGCCCGAGGCGCTGGCGCTGGTCGCCCGCGCGGCGGAAGGCTCGGCGCGCGACGGGCTTTCGATCCTTGACCAGGCAATCGCGCATGCGGGGCTGGAAGGCGAGGGGGTGAAGGCGGAAGCCGTGCGCCAGATGCTCGGCCTGTCCGATCGCGGCGCCAATCGCGCGCTGTTCGGCACGCTGGTCGAGGGCCAGGCGCAGCAGGCGCTGGCGGGATTGCGGGCGCAATATGATCTCGGCGTCGATCCGCTGGCGGTGCTGCGCGCGCTGCTGGAGACGGTGCACGGGGTGACGTTGGTCAAGCTCGGCACGCACCGGCTTTCCGGCCAGTCGACCGAGGAGCGCGAGGCGATGGAGCGCTGGGCGAGCCGGCTGTCCTTCCCGGCGCTGCACCGGCTGTGGCAGCTGCTGCTGCGCGGGCATGACGAGGTCGCCAAGGCCGCGCTGCCGATCGAGGCCACCGAGATGGCGCTGCTGCGGGTGATCCACGCAGCGCAACTCCCCGATCCGGGCGAACTGGCCAAGCAGATCCTCAGCGGCAGCATCGCGGTGCCTGCCGGCGGGCCCGCGGCTGTTGCCGCCGCGCCGACCGCGCCTGCGCCCGCGACCGTGCAGGAAACCGGGCCGGTGCTGCCGACCAGCCTCACCGAGCTCGCCGAGCATCTGGAGGAGCATCGCCGCCTCCAGCTCGCGATGTTCGTCCGCGATTACATGCGGCCGGTGCGGTTCGAGGGCAGCGAGATCGATTTCGGCGCGGCACGCCCGCTGCCGCAGGATTTCGTGCGCGAGTTGGGCGGTGCGCTCAAGGACAGCACCGGCGTGCACTGGAAGATTACCCTCGTCGACGGCGCCACCGCGATGACGCTGCGCGAGGAACAGGCGGCCCGGCAAGCGGCCGAGCGCGAGGCGGTGCTCGCCTCGCCGATCGTCGCCGCCGCGATGCAAGCTTTTCCTGATGCCGAGTTGATCGGCTGGACCAAGACCGGGAGTGACGGATGAAGAGTCTCGAAGACATCATGGCCATGGCGCAGAATGTGCAGGCCGAACTCACCAAGGCGCAGGCGAGCCTCGACATGGTCGAGGTCGAAGGCGTGTCGGGCGGTGGGCTGGTGAAGGTCAGGGCCAGCGCCAAGGGCCGGATCATCGGCATCGCGATCGACGATTCGCTGGTCAACGTCGCCGAGAAGGCGATGCTGGAAGACCTGCTGGTCGCGGCGTTCAACGACGCGCGGGTCAAGGCCGACGCGGCCTCGTCCGAGGCGATGAGCAAGATGACCAGCGGGCTGCCGCTGCCGCCGGGCTTCAAGCTCCCGTTTTGAGACAAGGCGTTAGGGAACCATAACTTCGTCCCCTCGGTTGCTGTCGCGAGACGAACCGAGGAGAGACGATCATGGCCGAACGTATCGTTGAAGAGGGCGTGGCGACCGACCGCGCGAGCCACACCACGGTGATCGAGCGCCGCAGCGGCGGCGGGGCCGGCATGGCGCTGATCGGGCTGGCGGTGCTGATCGCGGTGGTGATCGGCGCCTTCTACCTGTTCAACCAGAATGCCCGCGAGAACGCCAAGACCGACGCGGTGACCAGCGCGGCGAGCAGCGTCGGCGATGCCGCGAAGGATGTCGGCGACGCAGCGAAGGATGCGGCGAAGTAAGGGCTACCCCAACACTCGTCATCCCGGCGGAAGCCGGGATCCATTGGCTTCACCGCTACGGCTCATGCTGCTTCGGAGTGGCGAATGGATCCCGGCTTTCGCCGGGATGACTGCTTAGATGGCGCTCACTTCAGGCAGCGATCCAGCCCGTTCCCCGCCACCACGTTGATCCGCGCATTGATCTTGTTGCCATAGCGCCGGGTGAACCCGCGCGGGTCGATCGCGGCGCGCTTCTTGGGCAGCGGCAGCACCGCGGCGATCAGCGCCGCCTCGCGGTCCGAGAGCTGGGATGCGTCGTGGTGGAAGTAGCGCATCGCCCCGGCGTTGACGCCGTAGGTGCCGATGCCGGTCTCGGCGACGTTGAGGTATACCTCCATGATCCGCCGCTTCCCCCAGATATTCTCGACCAGCACGGTGAACCAGGCCTCCAGGCCCTTCCGGAAATAGCCGCCGCCCTGCCACAGGAACACGTTCTTGGCGGTCTGCTGGCTGATCGTCGAGCCGCCGCGAATCTTGTGCGTACCCTGGGCATTGCGCTGATACGCCTTCTCGATCGCCGCGAAATCGAAGCCGTCATGCTGGCAGAAGCGCGAATCCTCCGCGGCGATGACGGCGCGGGCCATGCTCGGGTCGATGCGGTTGAGGCTCATCCAGTCCTTGGTGACGCCGTGCCCGGCGAACACGTCGCCGATCATCGTCCAGGTGATCGGCGGCGGGACGAAGCGATAGACCGTCACCATCAGCAGCGACAGCAGCACGAAGCCGAAAACGAACTGGAACCCCAGCACGATCAGCCGGCGCCACCAGGGCTTGCGCGGGCGGGCCGAGGAACGGCGGGGGGAGGAGGGGCGGGCGCGATTCTTGCTCACGTACCCGCCATGCCCCAGCCGGGGCGGTTCCTGCAATCACCTGGCAGGAACCGCGTGCCCGATCAGTGGGTCGCGAGCAGGCGGCGATCGCCCGCGAGGCGCATCATCGCCTTTTGCAGCTTCTCGAACGCACGCACCTCGATCTGGCGGACGCGCTCGCGCGACACGCCATAGACCTGGCTCAACTCCTCGAGAGTCTTGGGATCGTCGGTCAGGCGACGCTCGGTGAGGATGTGCTTCTCGCGTTCGTTGAGGTCTTCCATTGCCGAAACAAGCATGTCGTGGCGGACATCCGCCTCCTGCGCCTCGGCTACGGCCTCGTCCTGCAGCGGACCTTCATCGGCCAGCCAGTCCTGCCACTGGCTTTCGCCATCCTCGCGCATCGGCACGTTGAGCGAGGTATCCCCGCCCATCGCCATGCGGCGGTTCATCGAGGTGACCTCTTCCTCGGTCACGCCCAGATCGGTGGCGATCTTGGCGAGGTTTTCGGGGCTGAGGTCGCCATCCTCAAACGCGTCGAGCTTGGCCTTCATCCGGCGCAGGTTGAAGAACAGCTTCTTCTGCGCGGCGGTGGTGCCCATCTTCACCAGCGACCAGCTGCGCAGGATGAATTCCTGGATCGACGCGCGGATCCACCACATCGCATAGGTGGCAAGGCGGAAGCCGCGATCGGGCTCGAACTTCTTCACGCCCTGCATCAGGCCGATATTGCCCTCGGAGATCAGCTCCGAGACGGGCAGGCCATAGCCGCGATAGCCCATCGCGATCTTCGCGACGAGGCGCAGGTGCGAGGTGACCAGCTGGGCCGCCGCATCGGTGTCGCCATGCTCCTGGAAGCGCTTGGCGAGCATATATTCCTGCTCGGGGCTCAGGATCGGAAATTTCTTGATCTCGGCCAGATAGCGATTGAGGCTCGCCTCGCCACCGAGCGCGGGAATCGTCGCGGGGACGTTGCTGCCGCTAGCCATGATCGTATCTCCCTTTCCAACGGGTGCCGGTCCAAACGGGGGGACTCGGGCGCCCAACACTCATACGAGAAGCTGGTTGAACAGTTCCTGCATGTCTGCAGGCATTACGCTATCGAACGCCAAAGCGTTACTTTTGATCGGGTGGATGAACCCGAGACGTGCCGCATGCAAGGCCTGGCGCTGGAAACCCAAACTTGCCAGAAGTCCGCGATGCGCGGAACGCATACTTCCATATAGAGGATCACCCACCAGGGGGTGGCCGATCGACGCCATGTGCACGCGTACCTGGTGGGTACGTCCTGTCTCCAGCCTGCATTCGATCAACGTCGCATCGCGAAGCTGGTTCAATCTTGTCCAATGGGTGACCGCGTGCTTGCCGTGACCGGGCGCGCAGACCGCGATCTTCTTGCGGTTGCTTGGCGAGCGGGCGAGCGGCGCGTTCACCGTGCCCGAGGCGGCGAGCACCCGGCCGCTGGCGATCGCCCGGTAGCGCCGGTCGATGCTGTGCGCCTTGAACTGGGCGGCGAGGCCGACATGCGCGCGATCGGTCTTGGCCGCGACCATCAGGCCCGACGTGTCCTTGTCGATCCGGTGGACGATCCCCGGGCGCGCGACGCCGCCGATGCCCGAAAGCTGGCCAGCGCAGTGGTGGAGCAATGCGTTGACCAACGTCCCGTCGAGATTGCCTGCCGCCGGATGGACGACCAGCCCCGCCGGCTTGTCGATCACGATCAGATGCTCGTCCTCGAACACCACGTTGAGCGGAATGTCCTGCGCTTCGTTGTGCGCGGGCGCGGGATCGGGCACCACGACCTGGAACACCGCACCGCCCACCGCCTTGCGGGCGGGGTCGCGGGCCAGCGCGCCGTCCGGGCCGGTGACGGCGCCGGAAGAGATCAGCGCCTTGACGCGTTCGCGCGACAGCGTCGGCAGCGCATCGGTCAAGGCACGGTCGAGCCGCCAGCCATGCGCCCCGTCCGCGATCCGCGCTTCTAAGATGGAAACCCCCTGGTTCATGTTTTACCGGAAATGGGCATGGGCGTTACGATTTCAAGATCTATACTGGACGGTATGAAAAAAGCTTCGGCGGCCGCTGCGCCGCGGGAAGCGTGCGGGCTGTTGCTGGGGGGAGGGGGCAGAATCGAACGCTTTACCGAGTGTACAAACGTTTCCGATGCGCCCGAGATCCGCTTCGAGATCGATCCCGCCGCATTGTTCGCCGCGCTACGGGCGGAGCGGGCGGGGGGACCGGCGCTGCTCGGCTATTGGCATTCGCATCCGAGCGGGGATGCGGCGCCCTCGCGCACCGATGCGGCGATGGCGGCGGCGGATGGGAAGCTCTGGGTGATCCTTGGCGGGGAGGACGTCACCTGCTGGGACGTCCTCCCCGCCAAGGATCACCCAGAGC
>JAPJRE010000192.1 GCA_030824725.1 Sphingomonas sp. | reverse complement strand
GGGCGGAGGGGCGCCCCTCAGCGCCCCGCCGGTTCCAGCCGGAGCAGCAGCACGTCGTTGGTCTGCAGCGGCACCGGCACGCGGAGCGTACCGCTCGCCGGCACCGTCACCGTCTCGTTGCGCTCGGGCAGATCGCGGGTCAGCTGCTGGAGCCGGGCGACCTGCGCGTCGCTCAGCGCCTTGGGCATGCCGAGGTCGATATAGGCCGAGAAGGCGTCGTTGTGGCGATAGCCGGTGCGGAACAGGCGGAGGGTGTACCGGCCCGGCCGCAGATGGGCGAGCTGCACCATCGCCGGGGCCTCGGCCTTCGCGGGCACCAGCTTGCCATAGAAGGAGCGGTTGCTCACCGGCTGTTCGGGCTGGTGCCAGTTCCACAGCACCACCGAGAGCTTCGCGCCGTCGACCGCGGCGATGCTGTGCGCGTCGCCGGTGGGCACCTCGCGGCCGTGCAGCGCATTCAGATATTTGTAGGCGAACCAGGCGGGCTTGCGGATGCCCTGCGGGTTCATCAGCCCGAATCCGCCCTCGAACGGCGCGGTGGGCGGGCCGGGCTCCTCGAACAGGTCGCTGAACGTCCAGTAGCTCATGCCCTGGGCGACGCCCTGCACCGCCTTGAGCTTGGTGAGGATGTACGCGGCGCTGACATAGGAATCATGGACCAGGTCGCGCGGGGTGTAGCTGGTGCTCCACTCGGTGAAATAGAGCGGCAGATGGGGGAAGGGCGAGGCGGCGATCTGCTGGCGGACGGCGCGCACGTCGCCGATCACCGCGTCGGGCGAGGGCGACAGCTTGGTATCCTGCTTGCCCTGCTCGTCGAGGAAGCCGCCCTCGACGCCGTAGGTGTGCGTGGTCACGAAATCGACCGGCGTGCCGCGCTTGTGCATCGCGGCGAGAAACTCCGGCACCCAGGCGGCGCCGGCGGTGGAGGGGCCGCCCACCCGCAGCCTGGGGTCGACCGCCTTGATCGCGCGGGCGCTGGCGTCGTACAGGTCGAAATAGGCCTTCTGGTCGGCCTTTTCCCAGAAGCCGTCGAGATTGGGCTCGTTCCATACCTCGAAGAACCAGCTGCGCACCTCGTCGCGGCCATAGCGCTGCTGCGCATGGCGGACGAAGGCGGTGAGCAGGTCGCGCCAGGCACCGAGCTCGGGGTGCGACGTGTTGCCCTTCCAGTAGAAGATCGCATTGTCCGAGGTCTTCAGTGCTTCCGGGGTGAAGCCCAGTTCGACGAAGGGCTTCACCCCGCGCGCGAGCAGCTTGTCGTAGAGCGCGTCGATGCCGGTCCAGTCATAGGTGATCCTGCCGTTCTCGCGCTTCACCGTGCCGAGCACGTCGTGGAAGATCGCGTGGAAGCGGACATAGCGGAAGCCGAGCTCGTCCTGCGCGGTCTTCAACTGGGCCATGGAATCATCGCGGCGCAGCGTGCCCGGATAGTCCGAACCGATCGACAGGTCGAAGAAGCGGTCGACGGGCGCGCTGGCCGTGGCGACATCGACGCGGACGGTGCGGGCGGGCGCCTGGGCGAGGGCCGGCAGCGGCGCGAGGCCGAGCAGCAGACCGCCGAGCGCGCGCGGCAGAGCGTTCTTGGTCAAGGGATCTTCTCCTGGTGTGCGTGCCGGTGCGGCGGCGCGGGGGTCACGCGGCATCCGCCCGGCAGGTTTTGGCGACGAAATGGTCATGCGCCGGCAGCCGCGGCAGCGCGGCTTCCAGCTCGGCGCGGCGCTGCGCGAACAGCTGGATGAGCGCCGCGAGCGGCGGCCGGTCGGCGGTCGCCTCATGGCCGCGCGGGATCCGTCCCTGGCCCAGCAGCACCGCCACCCAGCTCGCCTCGGCATGCGACTCCCGGTCGTAGAGCGGCACGCGCCCGATCGCGTCCCACAGCGCCAGCTTGTGCGCCAGGCTGTCGGGCAGCGCCATCGCCGCCATGTCGCGCCAGAAGGGCTCGGGGCGGCGGCCGATGCAGTAATGGGCGATCAGGAAGTCGCGGATCCGCGCATATTCGCCGATCGTCGCGCGGTTGTATTCGGCGACCACCGCGGGATCGGCGGCGCCCATGCTCGGGAGCAACTCGGCGAGGCGGACGAGGCCGGTCTGGACGAGCTGGAGGCTCGTCGATTCCAGCGGCTCCATGAACCCGGCGGCGAGCCCGATCGCGACGACATTGTGCGCCCAGAAGCGCTCGCGCCGGCCGGTGGTGAAGCGCAGCGGGCGCGGATCGCCCAGCGCCTCGCCGTCCAGCTTCGCCGCCAGCTGCGCCGCCGCTTCGTCGTCCGAGAGATAGGCGCTGCTATAGACCAGCCCGTTGCCGGTGCGGTGCTGGAGCGGGATCCGCCATTGCCAGCCGACGGGATGGGCGGTGGCGCGGGTGAAGGGGGTGAAGCGGCCGGCGCGCGTGCAGCCCTGCGCCAGCGCGCGATCGGCGGGGAGCCAGCGCGACCAGTCGACAAAGGGGGTGCCCAGCGCCTCCCCCAGCAGACGGCTGGCGAAGCCGGTGCAATCGATGAACAGGTCGCCGGCGATCCGCCGCTCGCCTTCGAGCAGCAGCGCGGCCAGGTCGCCGGTTTCGGGATCGCGCTCGGTGGCGAGGATGCGCCCCTCGATGCGAGTCACGCCGCGCGCTTCCGCAGTGCTGCGCAGCAACTGGGCGTAGAGGCCGGCGTCGAAATGATAGGCGTAGCGATATTCGGCCGCCTCGCCGCGCAGCGCCTCGGGAGGCGCGAAGCGATCCTGCGCGGCGGCAAGCGCGGGCATCGACCAGGCGTCGATCGGATCGGCGATCTGCCCGGCGGCGCGCAGCCGCAGCCAGTGGTGGTGGGGCGCGAGGCCCTCGATCGGCGCGCCGAAATCGCCGAAGCCGTGGAAATGGCGGTTGCCCGCCTCGCCCCAGCCGACGAACTCGATGCCGAGCTTGAAGCTGCCTTGCGTCGCGGCGACGAAATCGGGCTCGTGCAACCCGAGCAGCCGGTTGAAGTCGCGGAGGATCGGCACGGTCGCTTCGCCGACGCCGATCGTGCCGATCGCGTCCGATTCGACCAGCGTGATCCGCGTATCGGGGGCCGGCCGCAGCCGCGCGAACAGCGCCGCGGCCATCCAGCCCGCGCTGCCGCCGCCTGCGATGATGATGTGCTGCTGCGCCACGCGTGCGTCCGTCCCATGCTGCCGTGCGCCGGCCAGGCTAGATCGTTTTCACCATGGGTGAAGACGCTCTAGGCGCTTGTTGCCGCATTTTCCGAGTCGTTGACCGTACACGGTCAACTTGCAAATGCTCTGGGCGGGTTCGGCCGGCAGATGAAATGCGCCCCCGGAAACCTTGCGGCGTCCGGGGGCGGAGGTGGAGGAAGTTAGAAGACCGAGCGTACCAGGAAGGCGAAGCGGCGGTCCGTGTCCGTCCAGCTGTAGCGCGGCTTGAGGTCGGGATCGCCCACGTCGAGGAAGGTCCGCGAGTTGAGCAGGTTAGTGCCCTGCACGCCGATCTTCACATGCTTGGTGAGCGAGTAGAGGATCGAGGCGTCGAGCTGGCCATAGGATTCCGACCAGACCGGGAAGTTGATGTTCGCGGCCGAGGTCGTCAGCAGATAGTGCGAACGCCAGTTATACGCGGCGCGCGCCGAGATGCCGTACTTCTCGTAGATCAGGGCGGCGTTGTACGAGTACTTCGACAGGCCCTCGAGCGGCAGCTCCTTGCCGGCGC
Source organism: Sphingomonas sp. (assembly GCA_030824725.1). Classification (GTDB taxonomy): domain Bacteria; phylum Pseudomonadota; class Alphaproteobacteria; order Sphingomonadales; family Sphingomonadaceae; genus Sphingomonas. Next base: position 3,927 of record JAPJRE010000192.1, on the reverse strand, counting down.
CGGTGGTCTGGTTGGGGTCGAACACGTTGATCGCGGTGTTCTTGCCGCCCGACGAGTCGACGATGGTGTAGTTGCCCTGGAAACCCAGGCCCGACAGCGCGCCCGGCAGCATGTCGAAGAACTGCGTGTAGCTGAACTCGACGCCCTTGATCTTGCCGCTGGAGCCGTTGGTCAGCTGCGTCACGTCGAAGGTGAGCGTCTGGCCGTTGCTGGTGAACTGGCGCTCCGTGGTGCCGGCGAAGATGTAGTTGCTGACATCCTTGTAGAAACCCGCGACCGTGATGCTGTTCGCACGCCCGAAATACCATTCGAGGCTGGCGTCGAACTGGTTGGAGCGCGTCGGCTTCAGGTTCGGGTTGCCGGCGGTGCCGGTGAACGGCGTCAGGCGGCCGTTGATGCCGGTGCCCGTCGCGACCGCCGCGTTCGGCGTGCTCGCGAAATTGTAGCTCAGCTGCACATAGGGGTTGAGCTGCGCGAAGGTGGGACGCGAGATCGCCTTGCCCGCCGCGAGGCGGAGCTGGAGATTGTCCTTCAGGAAGAAGCGCAGGTTCAGCGTCGGCAGCACGTCGGTGTAATCGCTGCTGGCGCTGGTCGCCACGCCCAGCGAGCCCTGGGCGAACGCCTGTGCCGCGCTGAACTGCGCGCAGTCCGTCGCCGTGGTGGCCTGGCCGTCGCGCGGACCGCCGACGATCGTCGTACCGGGCACGCAGGTGCCGCTCGGGAAGGCGGGCAGCGAGGCGCCCGAGCCGACCGCCGAGATCTCGGTACGGATCACGCGGACGCCGATATTGCCGTCGAAATGGCCGAGCGGGCTCGTGTCCATGCCGAAGCGCGCGACCAGATAGCCGGCATAGGTCCGCTCGGTCTGGTCGTTGACGCCGCCGCCCGACAGGCCGGAGACGCTGACGTCGCTGTTGTACGGCTTCCAGCTCTTGCTGACATATTGCAGATAGTCGGCATAGGCGGCCGTCGGGCTGCGCTGCACGAGGCTGGCCGCGGGGAACCAGAAGCCTGCGCCCGGCGATGCGACCTTGCCGCGGAAGAAGTTGTTGTAGCTGATCAGCTTCGACTGGCTGGGCAGGCCGGGGTTCTGGGCGCCGCCCGCGAAGCCGGTGGGCGGGTTGGATGCCGCGAACCCGGTCTGGTTCAGATAGACCGGCGTGCCCGGATCCCAATACTGCGCCGACAACTCGGCCCAGTTATAGCCGGTCTGGCGGGTGATGGCGTTGCGATCGGTATAGCGGCCGCCGACCTTGAGCGAGCGCAGAAAGCCTTCGTCGAACCTGTATTCGACGTCGGCGCGGCCCGACCATTCATGCGCGTCGTTGTCTTCGAGATGGTCCATCGCCGCGGCCCACCAATAGTCGCTCTGCCGCGTCAGCGAGCCGCCCGCCGGGGTCGGCGTGATCACCAGCTTGGGATCGTCGCCGCCGAAGTTGAAGTCGAAGGTAGCCGGGGTGTTGGTCTGGGTGAACGCGGTCATGCTGACCACTTCGGCCGACGACTTCACATATTGCAGGTCGCCGGTGACGGTCCAGTGCGTGTCGGGGGTCCAGCGCAGGTTGCCCGAGAAGTCCTGGGTCTTCTTGCGCTGGTAGCCGGAGCGCGTGTTCAGGTTCAGCTGGCGATTGGCGATGACGCCGGAGACGAGCTCGTTGTTCGGGCCGAACTTGTACGAGGGATCGTCGGTCGGCGGGGTGCCGTTGTCGCCGATCGCAAATTCGATGTCGCGCGGGGTCGCCTGGGCGATCAGCGCCTCGGCGGTGAACACCAGCGTGTCGCTCGGCTTCCACTGGAACGAGCCGTCGAACGCGGTGCGCTTCTGCTGCCAGTCGATGCGGCGCAGGCCCATGTTCGCCGGGATGTAGACGTTGCTGCCGGCGGGCAGGCCGCCCTGCGCGGCGGTCAGCGTACCGCGATCATAGCGACCGTTGGAGATGCTGTCGGTGCGGTTGCCGATGTTGTTGATCGAGTAGCTGAGCAGCAGGCCCATCTCGCCGAGCGGGGTGTTCCAGCGGCCGCTGGCGAGGCCGTTGCCCGACCAATAGGCCTTCTTGCGCAGATCGGCATAGTTCACGTCGCCCGAGAGCGCGAAGACATAGCCCGGCGCGTCGAACGGCTTGCGGGTGCGCAGGTTGACGATGCCGCCGATGCCGCCTTCGACCAGATCGGCCGAGGGGTTCTTGAACACGTCGACGCCGACCAGCAGGTCCGAGGAGACGTCCTCGAACGACAGGCCACGGCCGTTGTTCGCCGAGAAGACGTCGCGGCCGTTCAGTTCCGAACGGACCCAGGACAAGCCACGGACGAACACGCCGCCACCTTCCGACGACAGGCGGGCGGGGTCGCGATTCTCGTTGGTGCGCTGGAGCGTCACGCCCGGCACGCGCTGCAGCGCCTCGGAGACCGAGCGGTCGGGCAGGGCGCCAATGTCCTGCGCGGTGATCGAGTCGACCACCTGCTCGGCGTCGCGCTTGCGGTTGCGCGCGGTCTGGAGCGAGGCGCGGATGCCGGTGACGACGATCGCCTGGGTGTCGTCGACCTGGGTTTCGTCGGTCTGGGTGGCGGTCTCGGCGCCCTGCGGCGCGGCAGCGGCCGTCTGGGCAAACGACGCCCCCGGCATGGCCAGCACTGACAGCGTTGCCAGCGAGCAGCCGGCGCGCAGCCAGCTGGTGATCGACGAAATATGCGAAGCTGAAGTGATACGCTTAGTCACTAGTCCCCTCCCTCAAGGCGCGACGCGCCCGGTGCAGATGATAAGGCCGGGGCGCTCGATCCGAGGGCACCCGCGCGGCACTGCCGGTGTGATCCCGGCATCCAATGTTCGCGCTACCATCGCGTCCGATTTATCGCAACAATAATGTGAAACTTCCATTTACGAATGAAAGCTGGTTATCGTTAACAGTGGCTTTATGAGCTTTTTCAATGCGTTGTGCGATTTTTCCGGAGCGCGGCGCCGATCGCGCGGGCGGCCACCGGCGCCATGCGCGCATAGCCGGCGGCAAGCGGGTGAATCCCGTCCCGGGTATAGGCCGCGCCCAGCTTGCCGGCGCTGTCGGCCAGCACCGCGTCATAGTCCGCAAAGGCATAGCCGCGCCGGGCGGCGAGCGCGCGGAGCCGGCGGTTGATCGCGCGCAGTTCGGCGGGCTTGCGCTCCTGCACCACGTTCCGCGCCGCCTCGCCATAGTCGTTGACCGGCAGGATCGTGCACAGCACCACGGCGATGCCATGGGCGCGGGCGATATCGGCCATCGCCTCGATATTGGCGACGATCGAGTCGGCCGTCTCGACCTGGAGGAAGCCGGTCACGTCGTTGACCCCGCCGAGAATCACCACCGCACGGGGGCGCAGCGCGACCACGTCCTGCTGGAAGCGGACGAGCATCTGTGCGGTGACCTGGCTGCCGATGCCGCGGTTGACATAGGGTTTGCCGGGGAAGCTCTTCGCGAGATCCCAGCCGTCGGTGATCGAGTCGTCCAGGAACACGACTCGCGCTTCGCCCTTCTTCGGGGCGGGCAGCGCGGCATTGGCGGCGGCATAGAGATAGCGCTCGCCGAAATCCTGCATCATGCTGGGGACGAGCCTCGCGCGGAAGGGCCCCAGCCAGCGGCCCCAGTCGCGCGTGTCTTCCACCGTCCGCCGCTCGGGACTGGAGCGATAGGGCGGGGCGGGATCGCCGGCGCCGATGAGCAGCAACGCGGCGGCGAGGAGGCAGGCGGCCTGCGCGCGGGTGCGGGGCTTGGTCATGTCTGCTTCTCCGTGCGTCGCGGGGCCGCCGTGGCGCGTGGCTGCCGGTGAAGGGTTTTCCGCCTCCCCACCCAGGGGGTGCCTCGTCCATGCACGCGGGGTCTAGCGCCGATGCCGAGCGCGCGTGACGGGCGGCAGGAAGGACCTTCCGGATGCGGCGATGCGAAGCGGTCATGGAGG